>NZ_JBSHMS010000018.1:68808-210656 GCF_053645575.1 Nocardia sp. NPDC055321 | reverse complement strand
GGTCCCATTCCGAACCCGGAAGCTAAGGCCACCAGCGCCGATGGTACTGCACTCGACAGGGTGTGGGAGAGTAGGTCACCGCCGGAACATCATTCACGAAACCCCCTGACTTCGGTCAGGGGGTTTCGTCGTTTCCGGGCACGGTAACTCGCCCCGCGGCGTCGCGAATTCGTTCGTCATTCAGAGCGCGGGTGCATTACACGTGGTATTGCCGCTGGCATAGACTCGTCCGGTGCGCCTTGTAATAGCTCGTTGCCAGGTCGATTACGTTGGCCGTCTGACCGCCCATCTGCCCATGGCTCGCCGCCTGATCATGATGAAGGCGGACGGGTCCGTGCTGGTGCACTCGGACGGCGGCTCGTACAAGCCGTTGAACTGGATGAGCCCGCCCTGCTGGGTGGAGGAGCGCGACTCCGAAGCGGGGGCGGCGCAACACCTTTGGGTGGTCACGAACAAGGCCGGCGAAGAGCTGCGCATCACCATCGAGGAAGTCGAGCACGATTCCAAGCACGAGCTCGGGGTGGACCCGGGTCTGGTCAAGGACGGGGTCGAGGCGCACCTGCAGGAGCTGCTCGCCGAGCACATCGAGACCCTCGGCGCCGGCTACACGCTCATCCGCCGCGAGTACATGACCGCCATCGGCCCGGTGGACATCCTGTGCCGCGACGCCGACGGTGCGACGGTGGCGGTGGAGATCAAGCGCCGCGGCGAGATCGATGGCGTCGAACAGCTGACCCGCTATCTCGAGCTCCTCAACCGCGATCCCCTCATCGCGCCGGTGACGGGCGTGTTCGCGGCGCAGCAGATCAAGCCGCAGGCGAAGGTGCTCGCCACCGACCGTGGAATCCGCTGTCTCACTCTCGATTACAACGCCCTACGCGGCACCGACAGCGACGAATTCCGGCTCTTCTAGGTTCGATGCCATGCCCCGCCGGAAGCCTCGTCCCAAGTCCTCCCAGGCGCGGTCCCAACCGGAGCCGCGCCCGATCGGAGACGTCTTCGGCCGCACCGAGGACGGCCCCGGCGGCGACGAGTACATAGTTCGCACCATCCCCGGCACCCGGGCCACCAAGTACTACCGCTGCCCGGGCTGCGATCACGAGATCCCGCCCGGCGTAGCCCATCTCGTCGCCTGGCCCGCCTACGGCGGCGAGGACGACCGCCGCCACTGGCACACCGGTTGCTGGAAGGGCCGCCACACCCGCGGCATCACCCGCCGCTGGTCCTAGCCCCGAAAAGCAGGGGCTCCGGTTTTGTTCTGTGCCACAGCATCGCTCGCTACTCTCCCAGTGAAATTGAAGTACATGCATTTCACCTGGGAGTGCTGTGGGATCGAACAGAGGAATCGGATGAGCGTGCGCCGAATCAGCCTGGGGCTGAGCACCTTCGCGGTGGTCGCGGTCAGCGTTGTCATGGGAAGCCCGGTGGCTTCCGCGGAGATCAGGGAGCTGTGGGTAACCACAGATACGAGCGCACACTGGCCGGGCCGGATCTTCAACGATTGGGACGCGACCGCGCGGCTGAGCCCCTGCAACACGCTGCCGGTCCATTTCACGGACAACGGCAAGCCGATGCCGGGCAGTCCGGTGACCCCCGATTGTGTTACACAGCCGGGCGAAGCCAATGTCTCGATCGCATTCCGCCCGACGACATTGGGTACCCATCGCGTCGTCGCGACCCAGCTGAATCCGGATGGCTCGGTCGCGAGCACATCCGTCCGCGAGGTGAACGTCGACTGCCTGCCGCCCCTCGCCGACCACAGCATAGGGTGCCGCTTCGGCTCCGGAAGCTTCGAGCATCTGGGTTCCGGAAGTTTCGGTAGCTGATCATGACACCGAATCGAATTGTCCTGGCGGCGGCCGCTTTCGCAGGTATCGTCGCTTCCTGGGCGGCCTCGCCGGTCGCATCGGCGGAAATAACGAGCATGAAGATCTACGGCTCCGACGCCGGTCATATCACCGCGAACGTGATACCGGCGTGGCAGATCGAGATCGTCACCACCGACTGCGGCCCGGTGCAGTTCTTCGACAACGGGATCGAGATTCCGCGCCGGTCGGGGAATTATGTGAACTGTCAACCCGGTGAGTACCGGCGGATATCGGTCGACTGGTTCCCGACAACCCGCGGAAATCATCACATCGTGGCCGAACAGCGTGATGCCGACGGCACCGTGATCAGCACGCGGTCGGGCGACCACTACGTGGGAGAGATTCCGTGCCTGCCCAATTTCACCCTCGCCTGCAATCTCGGCTCCGCCGACGGCACCGGCGCCTGGACGGGTTCCGGTCGCGGCGGCGGCAGCTTCCAGTAAATACCCGCCGAGACCGCATTTCCTGACCTCTGGTCACCCCGGCGCCGGCCGACATCGCGGCGCGAGTTCTATTTTCTCTTGGAGATTTGTCATGCGAAAAAACCGAATCGCCGCGGCCGTCGCGGGATTCGCCGCCTTGGCCGCCGTCTGGGCGGGGGCTCCTGCCGCTTCCGCCGACATCGTCGACCTGGACATCCAGTATCGGACGATCGAAGGGTCCGAATTCTTGGTGGTCACCGTCAAGACGGATGACTGCAAGCCGGTGTATCTCTACGCCGACGGCGAGTACTTCGTCAACGGGCCGCTCATTCCACAGAATCCGCCCAACACTCCCTGCACGCCCGGGACGCATGAGGGCTGGTTGGTGTGGAAGCCGAAAAAGCTTGGCATCTATCAGGTTGTCGCGGAGCAGCAGGACAGCCAGTTGAATGTCACCAGCACCATGTCGACGCATTTCAATGTGATCCACATTCCGTGCGACACGCCCAAAACCGCCAGCGGCGATTGCCCGGCGACCTCCGGCAGCTTCTGAAGACATGGGGTTGGAAATGAGAACGAATCGAATCATGTTGGCGGCGGCCGGATTCGCGGGCGTAGCCGCGATCTGCGCGGGGACCCCCGTCGCGTCCGCGGATATCACCGGCGTCACCGCCCATTACGGGGTGTTCGATCTGAGCTGGGGCGGCTCGATCGCCGTGACCACCACCGACTGTTCACTGGTGCGCATCACGGTCGATGGCAAGTACCTGCCGAGTGACCCGTTCGTCCCGGTCAGCACGCGCTTCTCCAAGGAAGCCTGTATCCCGGGGGCGACCAATTACGTAGATGTCGGGTGGCAGCCGTCGACTCCCGGCAGGCACCGCATCGAGGTGGTCCAGCGGGACGCCGACGGAAAGGTCATCAGCACGAAGTCCATCGACTACAACGTGGAGTGCCCGACCGGGATGTCCGGCGGCTGCCGAGGGAACACCGGCAGCTTCTAGTCGGGAGCGTGCCCCATACATAAGGAAGACCGCCCCCGAACCGGGGGCGGTCTTCGAGTTGAACGGGTGTCGCCCGGTCGGAGGACTAGCCGGAGATGTCGGCGTTCTCGCGCTCGTCCTCGACGGAGTCTTCGTCGCGGACATCGAGGGCCTTGCGGTTGCTGGACTTGCTACCCAGCGAGCGGGGCTCGGGGGAGCCGTCGAGCAGTTCGCTCTCGCGGTTGACCGCGGCGAGCATGGCCGGCACGGAGTCGAGCTGGCCGCGAATGCCGAGCAGCTGGGCCAGGACGCGGCCGCGCAGCACGCGCATCTCCTCGGCCAGTTCCTTGGCGTGCGCGATCTTGCGATCGGCGGTGTTGGTCGCCGAGGTGATGAGGCGGTTGGCCTCGTCGGTGGCGTCCTTGATGCGCTGGGCGGCCTCGGCGCGCGAGGTGGCCTCGAGCTCTTCCATGGCGCGGGTGAGCTTGGTGCGGCGCTCGGCCATGGTGACCTCGAAGTCCTGCTGCGCGGCCTTGCGCTTGGCCTCGGACTCCTTGGTGAGGCGATCGGCCTCGGCGTTGGCGGCCTCGACGATCTTGTTGGCCTCGGAGCGGGCGTTGGCGAGGGTCTGCTCGAACTCGATCTCGAGGGCTTCGCGCTTCTCCTTGGTCTCCGAGAGCAGCGACTCGTACTTGCCGCGCATCTCGGTGGCCTGCTGCTCCGCGATGGAGATCATCTCGGCGGCCTCGGCCTGCGCCTGGGCGCGGACCTCGGAGGCCTCGTCGGAGGCCAGGCGGAGCATGCGGGAGATACGATCCGACATACCTTCGGCGGTGGTCGGCGGCACGGAGAGACGATCGACCTCCTTGCGCAGCTCATCGATCTCGTCGCGCGCGTCCTCCAGCTGGGCTGCCAGGTTGCGGGCCTGTGCTGCGGCGGCATCGCGATCGGTCGCGGTGACCCTCAGTTCGGCATCGAAACGGTCGAAGTAGTTACGCACCTCATCACGGTCATAGCCCTTCCGCACGACGGTAAAGGGCAGCGCAACGAAGCGATTACGATCGGGCTCAGTGGACGACATGGCACACAAACTACAGCCTGTCGACCACTGATGGTGACCCGACCGCGAATGTTGTTACAGCCTCTTTAGGCTCGCGGAAGTCGGTACTAGTGGGTAGTTTTCGCGGCAGGTTCGACGAGTTCAACCAGCACACCGCCAGCATCCTTCGGGTGGATGAAGTTGATGCGCGAACCCGCTGTGCCACCACGGGGCTCGTCGTACAGCAAACGCAAGCCCCGAGAACGCAGATGCGTGGCTACGGCCTCGACATCGGTGACGCGGTACGCGAGCTGCTGCAGGCCAGGCCCGTTTCGATCGATGAACTTCGCGATGGTCGACGCGTCGTTCAGCGGCGCCAGCAACTGCAAGGCAACAGTTCCCGCCGGAGCGCCCGCATAGGACAGCATGGCCTCGTGCACGGCCTGCGCCTCGTTGATCTCGCGATGCGTCTCGACCATCCCGAGATTGTCCCGGTACCAGGCCACCGCCGTATCGAGATCGGGGACGGCGATACCGACGTGATCGATCGCGGTGATGTATTCGGTGGGGATGAATTCGGTGTTCTCGGTGTTGCTCACCCTGGCAACGGTAGCGCGCACCTGAGGAAGGTTGTCCGGGTCGGTCGGGTTACCTTTGAGTAGGGCTCCGATGGTTGGCGGAGCCACGACAATCGACGTAAGCGAGGCACATCGTGACCACCACCGTCATCGTCTCCGGCGCGCGCACCCCGGTGGGCCGGCTGCTCGGATCGCTGAAGGACTTCAGCGGCTCCGATCTCGGCGGCATCGCCATCAAGGCGGCCCTGGAGAAGGGCGGGGTCGCACCCGAGCAGGTCGACTACGTGATCATGGGCCAGGTGCTCACCGCGGGTGCGGGGCAGATTCCGGCCCGGCAGGCCGCGGCGGCCGCCGGCATCCCGATGGACGTCCCGGCACTGACCCTGAACAAGGTGTGCCTGTCCGGCATCAACGCGATCGCGCTCGCCGATCAGCTCATCCGCGCGGGTGAGTACGAGGTCGTGGTGGCCGGCGGCCAGGAGTCGATGTCCCGGGCCCCGCACATGCTGGAGAAGAGCCGTGAGGGCTTCAAGTACGGCGATGTGACCCTGCGCGACCACATGGCCTACGACGGCCTGCACGACGTGTTCACCGATCAGGCCATGGGCCTGCTCACCGAGCAGAAGAACGACACCGAGCCGATCAGCCGCGAGGCGCAGGACGCGTTCGCCGCCGCCTCGCATCAGAAGGCCGCCGCCGCGTGGAAGAACGGCCTGTTCGAGGACGAGGTCGCCCCGGTCTCCATCCCCCAGCGCAAGGGCGACCCGGTCGTCTTCAACGCCGACGAGGGCATTCGCGCGGACACCACCGCCGAGTCGCTCGGCAAGCTGCGCCCGGCCTTCCGCAAGGACGGCACCATCACCGCCGGGTCGGCCTCGCAGATCTCCGACGGCGCGGCCGCGGTGGTCGTGATGAGCAAGGAGAAGGCGCAGTCCCTGGGTCTGAGCTGGATCGCCGAGATCGGCGCCGCCGGCGTCGTGGCCGGTCCCGACTCCACCCTGCAGGATCAGCCCGCCAACGCCATCGCGAAGGCCTGTGCGCGCGAAGGTATCTCGCCCGCCGATCTGGATCTGGTCGAGATCAACGAGGCGTTCGCCGCGGTCGGTCTCGCCTCCACCGCGAAGCTCGGCATCGACCCCGAGAAGGTGAACGTCAACGGCGGCGCGATCGCCATCGGCCACCCGCTGGGCATGTCCGGCGCCCGCATCCTGCTGCACCTGGCCCTGGAGCTGAAGCGCCGCGGTGGCGGCGTCGGCGCGGCCGCCCTCTGCGGCGGTGGCGGTCAGGGCGACGCCCTGATCATCCGCGTGCCGTAGCCGTCGTACCACCGGCGACAGCCCCGCTTCCACCCGGAAGCGGGGCTTGCCTCGTATGTGACCAGCTCCACGACACAGCGTCGTAGTCGTCCGGCACAATGGGTGCCGTGAATATCTTCGATCTGAGCACCATTGCCAAACGGTTCCGATTCGTCGCGGTGCTCGAGGCGGTGTCCTGGGCCCTGCTGATCGTCGGCATGATCTGCAAGCGGCTCGACGAGCCGATCATGTGGCCGGTGAAGGTGTTCGGCATGTTCCACGGCGCGGTGTTCGTGGCGTTCCTGATCGTGGCGCTGCTCGCCGCGCGGGAACTGAAGTGGCCCTGGTGGGTTGCGCTGCTCGCTCTGGCGTCGAGCATTCCGCCGTTCTTCACGGTCCTGTTCGAGCTCTGGGCAGCGAAGTCCGGTCTGCTCGGCGAGCTGAGCACCGGCCGCCGGACCGAACCTGCGAGCCCCGCACCCGCGCGTTCGTGACAGACTGGATGTCGTGACTCGACCCGCACGACGACCCTCTGCCGCCGCAGCTGCCGCCATGTCCGGCGCGGTGGACCTGTCCGCACTGAAGCAGCCGGTAGCCACGGATGTTCCCGGCGACCACGCTGTCACCGAGGCCGATTTCGAGCACAAGGTGCTGCGCCGTTCGACGCACGTGCCGGTGGTGGTGGTGCTGTACTCGCAGCGCAGCCCCGGCAGCGTCGAACTGGTGAAGCTGCTCGAGCGGTTGTACGCCGACAACGGCGGCGAATGGGATCTGGCGACCATCGAGGCCGAGGCCAACATGCGCATCGCGCAGGCCTTCGGCGTGCAGGGCATTCCGACCGTGGTGGCCGTCGCCGCCGGGCAGCCGCTGGCCGACTTCACCGGCAACCAGCCCGAACCGCAGGTGCGCCAGTGGCTCGCGGCCGTGGTGGACGCGGTGCGCGGCAAGCTCGAGGGCGGCGTTCCCGAGGGTGAGGCCGAGGCCGAGGTGCCCGAGGACCCGCGCTTCGTCGCGGCCGAAGAGGCTTTGGAGCGGGGCGATTTCGACACCGCCGTCGCCGCGTACAAGGCGATCCTGAACGCCGAGCCGAACAACGCCGAGGCCAAGGCCGCGCTGCGCCAGGTGCAGTTCATCGCCAGGGTGCAGGAGGTCGATCCCGAGGCGCTCGCCAAGGCCGACGCCGATCCGAGCGATCTGGACGCCGCGCTGGCCGCCGCGGACCTGGAGATGTTCAACCAGCAGCCCGAGGCCGCGTTCGATCGCCTGATCGCGCTGGTCAAGCGGACCGCGGGCGACGATCGCACCCGGGTGCGCACGCACCTGCTCGAGCTGTTCGACCTGTTCGATCCGGCCGAGCCGATCGTGACGGCCGCGCGTCGCAAGCTGGCCGCCGCGCTGTACTGATACCGGCGGCTTCCGCTGCGCCGCACGGTTTTACCGAGACAACGAACCGGGCCCCCTCAGCGATATCGCGGAGGGGGCCCGGTTCTTTTCGAACCCGCCCGAAACTAGGCGGCGGGGGTGGTGTCCGGGGTGTCCGGCGTCGCCGGTGCCTTGGAGCTGCCCGCGATCAGCTTCTGCACCAGCTCGGAGAGCGCGGTCGCCGAGGATCCGGTGCCGTTGGGGTCCGGCTCGCCGGGCGCGATCTCGTTCACCGGCTGCAGGGTCACCTGCGCGCCGGCGGTACCGGCCGCGCCACCGATGATTCCGGCGGCCGCGACGCCGATGATCGCGACAGTGCTCAGCTTCTTCATCAAGATTCGTTCCTATCCCAAGAGATTCGATGGTCGCCCCGACGGGAGCCAGTTCACCACCCGGGAAAGGGCTTGGGCAGCCCACACATTCGGTGGCACGGCTATTCGGGTGCCGGCGCCGATCGCGGTTTCGGGCGCACCGCGGCGGCGGGCGCATCGACCGGAACGAACCACACCCCGCTGCTGGGCGGCAGGGTGAGCACCGCCGACGCCGGGCGTCCGTGCCACGGTTCGGCGGTCGCGGTGACCGCGCCGAGATTGCCGATTCCGTTGCCGCCGTAGGCGATAGCGTCGGTGTTGAGCACCTCCCGCCACACCCCCGCGCCGGGCAGGCCCACGCGGTACCCGCGGTGCTCGGTCCCGGAGAAGTTGTAGACGCAGGCCAGGATGGAGCCGTCGGTGCCGTAGCGCAGGAACGACACCACGTTGTTCTCGCGATCGTCGGCGTCGATCCACGAGTAGCCGCCGGGTGAGGTGTCCTGACTCCACAGCGCGGTGGTGGCGCGATAGCGGGCGTTCAGGTCGCGCACCAGCAGGGCGATGCCGCGGTGCAGCGGGTTGTCCAGCTCGTGCCAGTCCAGGCCGCGGTCGTGGTCCCATTCCCGGAACTGGCCGAATTCCTGTCCCATGAACAGCAATTGCTTGCCCGGATGCGCCCACATGTAGGCCAGCAGCGCCCGCACGCCGCTGGCGCGGGCGAAGTCGTCGCCGGGCATCCGGGTCCACAGCGTGCCCTTGCCGTGCACGACCTCGTCGTGACTGATGGGCAGCACGTAGTGCTCGCTCCAGGCGTAGGTGAGGGAGAAGGTGAGTTCGTTGTGATGCCAGGCGCGGTGCACGGGATCGTGGCCGAGATAGCCCAGGGTGTCGTGCATCCAGCCCATGTTCCACTTCATGGTGAACCCGAGTCCGCCGACCTCGGTGGGCCGGGTGACGCCGGGCCAGGTGGTGGATTCCTCGGCGATGGTGACCACGCCCGGATGGTGTTTGTGCACGGTCGCGTTCATCTCCTGCAGGAACGCCACCGCCTCCAGATTCTCCCGGCCCCCATGAACATTGGGCTCCCAGTCCGGGCGCGAATAGTCCAGGTAGAGCATGGAGGCGACCGCGTCCACGCGCAGGCCGTCGATGTGGAACTCCTCGATCCAGTACCGGGCGTTGGCGACCAGGAAGTTGCGCACCTCGCGCCGGCCGAAGTCGAAAACGTAGGTGCCCCAGTCGAGTTGCTCACCGCGCCGGGGGTCCGGATGCTCGTACAGGGCGGTGCCGTCGAAGCGGGCCAGCGCCCAGTCGTCGCGCGGGAAATGCGCGGGCACCCAGTCCAGCAGCACCCCGATGCCGCGCCGGTGCAGATGATCGACGAACCAGCGGAAGTCGTCCGGTGTGCCGAAGCGCGCGGTGGGGGCGTAGTAGGAGGTGACCTGGTAGCCCCAGGAGCCGCCGAACGGGTGCTCGGCCACCGGCAACAGCTCGACGTGTGTGAAGCCCTGTTCCACAACGTATTCCGCGAGCTGCTCGGCGAGTTCGCGATAGCGGAGCCCGGGGCGCCACGACCCGAGGTGCACCTCGTACACGCTCATCGGCGCCCGGGTGGGATCGGTGCGCTCGCGGGCGCGGATCCAGTCCGCGTCGGCCCACCCGAAGCCGCCGTCCGCGACGATCGAGGCGGTGGCGGGCGGGGTTTCGGTGGCGAAGGCCATGGGGTCGGCGTGATCGGCGGTGTGCCCGTTCGCGCCGTGCACCCGGTACTTGTACTTGTCTCCGGGTTCGATGCCGGGCAGGAACACCTCCCACACCCCGGATCCGCCGAGCCGGCGCATGGGTGCGGTGTGCCCGCTCCACCCGTCGAAGTCGCCGATGACCGCGACCCCGCGCGCGTTGGGCGCCCACACCGCGAAGGAGGTGCCGGTGACCTCGCCGTCCAGGGTGGTGTAACGCCGCGGATGCGCGCCGAGCACCTCCCAGAGTCGTTCGTGGCGGCCCTCGTTGAACAGGTGCAGATCCAATTCGCCGAGGGTGGGCAGGAATCGGTAGCCGTCGGCGTCGACGACGGTGCGCCCGCCCGCGTAGACGGCCACGACGCGGTAGTCCCACAGGTGTTCGAAGGGCAGGACGGCTTCGAAGACGCCGTGCCCGATGTGCTCGAGCGGCAGGTCCCGGTCGCCGACGCGCGCGTGCACGGTGGCCGCGTGCGGGCGCAGCACGCGCACCGTGGTGCCCCCGGCGTGCGGGTGCGCACCGAGCACGGTGTGCGGATCGGGATGCGTTCCCGCGGCCAGCAGCAGCAGATCGCGCCGGTTCATCCGAAGGATCTGCGATGGGCGAGTTCGGTGCGGGCGGCGGCGGGCACCGGGGGCAGCACGAGGATGTGCGCGACCGCGCGGGCGGGGTCCAGGCGCACGTAATTGCTCTGGCCCCAGTGGTATTGCTCGCCGGTGATCTCGTCGACGACGACCGGGCGGTCGTGCCATTCCCGGCCGATGGCGGGCAGATCCAGTGCGACGACGCCCTGTTCGGCGCCGAGGGGGTTGAGGTTCACCACGACGAGCACGACGTCGCCGGTGGTGGGATCGAACTTGGAGAAGGCCAGCAGCGCGTCGGAATCGGTGTGGTGGAAGTGGATGCACCGCAGCTGCTGCAGCGCCGGATGGGCGCGGCGGATCTCGTTGAGCCGGGTCAGCAACGGCGACAGTGATTCTCCGCGCGCGTCCGCCGCGGTGAAGTGCCGCGGGCGCAGTTCGTACTTCTCCGAGTTCAGGTATTCCTCGCTGCCCGGCTGCACCGCCTGGTGCTCGAACAGTTCGAAGCCCGAGTACACGCCCCAGGTGGGCCCGAGGGTGGCGGCCAGCACCGCGCGGATGGCGAACATGCCCGGGCCGCCGTGCTGCAGGCTCTCGTGCAGGATGTCCGGGGTGTTCACGAACAGGTTCGGCCGGGCCTCATCGGCCTTGGCGGCCAGTTCGCGGCCGAACTCGGCGAGTTCGTGCTTGTGCGTGCGCCAGGTGAAGTAGGTGTACGACTGGGTGAATCCGCGCCGGGCCAGGCCGTAGAGCCGCGCCGGGCGGGTGAACGCCTCGGACAGGAAGATGATCTCCGGGTGCCTGCGGTGCACCTGGGCGATCAGCCATTCCCAGAAGTCGGCGGGTTTGGTGTGCGGGTTGTCGACGCGGAAGATGGTGACGCCCAGGCCGATCCAGTGCCGCACCACCCGCAGCACCTCGGCGTAGAGCCCGTCCGGATCGTTGTCGAAATTGACCGGGTAGATGTCCTGGTACTTCTTGGGCGGGTTCTCCGCGAACGCGATGGTGCCGTCCGGCAGCGTGGTGAACCATTCCGGATGCGCCCGCACCCACGGGTGGTCCGGTGCGCACTGCAGGGCCAGATCGAGCGCGACCTCCATGCCCAGTTCGCTTGCGGCCCCGACGAATTCGACGAAATCCGCCTCGGTGCCGAGGGCCGGGTGAATGGCATCGTGGCCGCCCTCGGCGGAGCCGATGGCCCACGGCGAGCCGACGTCCCCGGCCTCGGCGGTCAGGGAGTTGTTGCGGCCCTTGCGATTGATCGTGCCGATCGGATGCACCGGCGGCAGGTAGACCACGTCGAAGCCCATGCCCGCGATGCGCGGCAGGTCCCGGGCGGCGGTGGCGAAGGTGCCGTGCACCGGTGTGCCCGCGGCGTCCCAGCCGCCGGTGGAGCGGGGGAAGAACTCGTACCAGGCTCCGAAAAGCGCGCGCCGGCGTTCCACCAGCACGCTGAATCGCGGTCCCTGCGTGACCAATTCGCGCAGCGGCGTCTCGCGCAGGATCTCCGCGACCTCGGAGCCGAACGCCGCGGCCACCCGCGCGGGCAGCTGGGCGTCCCCGCGCAGCGCGGTCGCGGCGGCGTGCAGTATCTCCCACTGCCGTTTGGGCACGGCCTGGGCGGCGCGGTCCAGCAGGCGGGCGCCGATCTCGAGGTCGTTGGCCAGGTCCGCCGCGCTCTGACCGACCGAGAGTTTGGCTTCGACGCCGGCTCGCCACGTGGTCAGCGGGTCGGTCCAGCCCTCGACGCGGTAGGTCCAGAGCCCGGGTTTGCCGGGTGTGAACACGCCGTTGAACACGTCGGGCTGGTACTCGGGCGTCATGCGAATGCGCTGGGTGCGCGAGGAACCGGGCGCGCGCACCGCGAGGGTGGCCGCGACCGCGTCGTGGCCTTCGGCCCATACGACCGCCCGCACCGGGAAGACCTCGCCGACGACGGCTTTGCTCGGCCTGCCCCCGGGAATCGCGGGGGCGGTGTCATCGATGGCGATGCGGCCGGTCACCCCTGAGAACTTACCGGTTGCGGACTCCGGTCTACTGCTGGCCGGGCTTGAGCAGCAGGAACAGCCCGTGGGCCTCGGCGCAGAGGCGGTCGCCGTCGTGCATCGTCGCGCGGACGAAGACCTTGCGGCCCTCCAAGCGCTCGACCCAGCCGTGTACGGCCAGTTCGGTGTTCAGCGGGGTGATGGCGCGGTAGTCGACGTGCAGGTACGCGGTGCGGGTGACCGCGCGGGTGTGCACCGCGGCGGTCATACCGAGCAGGTCGTCGAACCCGAGCCCGATGTGCCCGCCGTGCGCGGCGTTGTTGCCGCCCAGGTGGAAGGTGCGGAAGGTGATGCGCGCGTGCACCCCGTCCTTGGACGCCGAATCCACCAGGAACGGCGGCAGCGTGATGTTGCCGCGGGAGGGCAGGTCGGTGCGATGCCAGGTCGGGGCCGACCATTCGTCGGTCACGACCGCGTCGAGCTTGTCGTTGAGCTCCTTCAGGGTGGCGATGGCGTCCAGCGCGATCTCGTCGGTCGGATTGGCCAGGCGCACCTTGTCCATCAGTGTGCGCACCTGATCGACGAACTCGCCGTAGTGCGGCCCGCCGACGGTGAAGTCGCGCCCGAGGTCCGCGATCGGGCGGAAGCCACCTTCGTGATGTTCCGCGGTGGGCACGGCGTCAACCGCCTCGACCTGCTGTTCGCTCATGAGAACACGTTATCGGTTGCCCGGAGGATGCTCCCGTCGGGGCTCTGCGCCGAGCTCGTTCACGGCCCGTCTCGTACCGGACCGGGGAGCGCGGCGGAGCAGCGGCGGAGCGAAGAACGAGACTTCGGGGGCCGTGAACTCGCCCGGAGCGCGGCGGAGGGCAGAATGGGCACCGTGAAGGCACTGCGTCGATTTACGGTTCGCGCCCACCTGCCCGATCGGCTGTCCGCGCTGACCGAGCTGGCTACGAACCTGCGCTGGTCCTGGGACGCGCAGACCCAGGATGTGTTCGCACAGCTGGATCAGGGGCTGTGGGTCGAGGTGGGGCGAGACCCGGTGCGGATGCTGGGGGAGGTGCCCGCCGCGCGGCTCGACGAGCTCGCCGGGGACGAGGCGTACACCCGCCGGGTCGACGCCGCCGCCGCGGACCTGCGCGACTACCTGGCGCGCCCGCGCTGGTTCCAGCGGCAGGAGAGCGGGCCGCACGGGATCGCCTACTTCTCGATGGAGTTCGGCGTCACCGAGGTGCTGCCGAACTATTCGGGCGGGCTCGGGATCCTGGCGGGCGACCATCTCAAGGCCGCCTCCGATCTGGGCCTGCCGCTCATCGGCGTCGGATTGCTGTACCGCTCCGGCTATTTCCGGCAGTCGCTGACCGCCGACGGCTGGCAGGCCGAGCACTATCCGGCGCTGGATCCGCAGGGGCAGCCGCTGCGGCTGCTCACCGAGGGCGGCGCGCCGGTGCTGATCCACGTGGCGATGCCCGAGGGCCGGGTGCTGCGCGCCCGGGTGTGGATCGCCCAGGTGGGTCGGATTCCCCTGCTGCTGCTGGACTCCGACATCGCGGAGAACGATCCGGAGCTGCGCGCGGTCACCGACCGGCTGTACGGCGGCGATCAGGACCACCGCATCAAACAGGAGATCCTCGCCGGTATCGGCGGCGTGCGCGCGGTGCGGGCGTTCACCCGCGCCAACGGCCTGCCCGACCCCGACGTGTTCCACATGAACGAGGGCCACGCCGGTTTCCTCGGCATCGAGCGTATTCGCGAATTCATGACCGCGGGAATGGATTTCGACGCCGCGCTGACCGCGGTGCGGGCGGGCACCGTCTTCACCACCCACACCCCGGTCCCGGCCGGCATCGACAGGTTCGCGAGCGCGCTGGTGCGCCGCTACTTCGGCGGCGCGCACGGCGACCGCGAATCCCCGGTGCTGCCGGGCGTTTCGGTGGATCGCATCCTGGCCATGGGTCGCGAGGCCGATCCCTCGGTGTTCAACATGGCGCATCTCGGCCTGCGCCTGGCCCAGCGCGCCAACGGCGTCTCCCGCCTGCACGGCGAGGTCAGCCGGGACATGTTCGCGCCGCTGTGGCCGGGATTCGACGCCGCCGAGGTGCCGATCGGCTCCATCACCAACGGCGTGCACGCCCCCACCTGGGCCGCGCGCGAATGGATCGACAAGGCCCGCGAGCTCATCGGTGACGAGCTGGTCGAGGAGGCGCGCGGCTGGGAGCGGCTGTGCGATGTGGATCTGCGCGAACTGTGGTCCACTCGAAACGATCTGCGCGGGCTGCTGGTGGACGAGGTGCGCCGCCGGGTGCGCGCGTCCTGGCTCGAGCGCGGCGCCGCCCCGGCCGAATTGGGCTGGGTGGATCAGGTTTTCGATCCGAAGGTGCTGACCGTCGGCTTCGCGCGCCGCGTGCCCACCTACAAGCGCCTGACCCTCATGCTGCGCGATCCCGAGCGACTGCGGGCGATGCTGCTCGATCCCGAGCGTCCGGTGCAGCTGGTGGTGGCGGGCAAATCCCATCCCGCCGATGAGGGCGGCAAGGCGCTCATCCAGCAGGTCGTCCGGTTCGCCGACGATCCGGAGATCCGCCATCGCATCGTGTTCCTGCCCAACTACGACATGTCCATGGCCAGGTACCTGTACTGGGGTTGCGATGTGTGGCTGAACAATCCGCTGCGCCCGCTCGAGGCCTGCGGCACCTCCGGAATGAAGTCCGCGCTCAACGGCGGTCTCAATCTCTCCATCCGCGACGGCTGGTGGGACGAGATGTACGACGGGGAGAACGGCTGGGCCATTCCGACCGCCGACGGCGTGCGCGACGACGAGCGCCGCGACGATCTCGAGGCGTCCGCGCTGTACGAACTGCTCGAACGCGCGGTGCTGCCACGCTTCTACGACCGCGATCACGACGACCTGCCGGTGCGCTGGATGGAGATGGTCCGGCACACCCTGCGGACGCTGGGCCCGAAGGTGCTGGCCTCGCGCATGGTTCGTGACTACGCGGTCGAGCTGTACGCCCCGGCCGCGGCGGCGTTCGCGGCCGTCGCCCAGGACGATTTCCGCGGCGCGCGCGAGCTGGCGGAGTACCGCCGCCGGATCGAATCCGCCTGGCCCGCCGTCAAGGTCGTGCAGGTCGACGCCTCCGGACTGCCCGACATTCCGGTGATCGGCGCGACGCTGGCCCTGCGTGCTCGGATCGATCTCGCGGGGCTGAGCCCCGCCGACGTCAGCGTGCAGGCCGTGCTGGGCCGGGTCGACACCGCCGACGATCTCTCCGACGTGCACGGCGTGCCCATGACGCACACCGGGACCGATTCCGGCGCGGAGCTTTTCGAGGTGAAGACCGAGGTGCCGATCTCGGGCGCGGTCGGGTACACGATCCGGATTCTGCCCGCCCACCCGCTACTGGCCGGGCCGGCCGAGCTGGGCCTGGTCGCCACCCCGAGCCCCTAACCAGGCTGGGCCAGGGTGCGTTTGAGGATCTTCCCGGTGGCGTTGCGCGGCAACGCTTCCAGGAAGGTCACATCGCGCGGTACCGAGAACCGGCTCACCCGGTGCCGGATGTAGTTGCGAACCATGTCCGAGTCGAGCCCGGACCCGGGCCGTTTGACCACGAAAGCCGCCAGGCGCTGGCCGAATTCGCGATCGGGCACCCCCACCACGGCGACCTCGCTCACCTGCGGCAGATGCGAGAGCGCCTCCTCCACCGCGCGCGGGAAGACGTTCTCCCCGCCGGAGATGATCATCTCGTCGTCCCGGCCCGCCACGAAGAGCTTGCCGTCCGCGTCCAGATAGCCGATGTCGCCGGTGTCGAGCATGCCGTCGGACTCGTCCGGCGGGGTGGCGTCGGTGTAGCCGTCGAAGAGCATGTGGTTGCCGATGAAGATGCGCCCCACGGCCCCCACCGGCAGCCGCCGCCGATCCGGGCCCAGCACACCGATTCTGGTGCCGAGCGGCGGTCGCCCGGCGGTGGTGGGGGAGACCCGCAGATCGGCGGGATCGGCGATGCTCGCCCAGCTCACCTCGGTGGAGCCGTACACGTTGTAGAGGATGTCGCCGAAGGTCTCCAGGAACTCCACCACCGTGGCCCCGGACAGCGGCGCGCCGCAGCTGGCCACCACCTTCAGGCTCGACACGTCGTAGCGCTCGCGCACGTGCGCGGGCAGGTCGAGGATGCGATTCACCATGACCGGCACCACGATCAGCGCGGTGATCCGCTGTTCCTGGATACGGCGCAGGCAGTCCTCGGCGTCGAAGCGGTCGTTGAGCACGATGGTGGCGCGAATCGCGGTGGCTATCTGCAGCGCCGCCAGCCCCCAGGTGTGGAACAGCGGCGACGGGATGAACATCGTCTCGTCGGTGCCGAACGGAATACGCGACAGCAGCGCGGCGACGGTGCCGAAACCCTTGGGGTGCGGGCGGCGTGCGCCCTTGGGGGTGCCGCTGGTGCCGGAGGTGAGCACGATGAGCCGCCCGGCGCGCGGCGGCTTGCCGGTGACGCGCTGCCGGGCGGCGATGAGGTCGTCGATGGTCGTACGGCCCGCGTCCGGCCGCCGGTCGTCGGTGGTGAAGCGCGGCAGGTCCGCGGGTACGTACCGCACCAGATGCTCGAATTCGCTGTCCACGAACAGCGCCGAGAGCTTGTGCCGGTGCACGATCTCCTCGATCTGGCGGGCGGGCAGTCCGGTGTTGAGCAGCACGCAGTCGGTGCCGGCCTTGCCCGCGGCCACCATCACCTCGACCATGCCGGTGTGATTGCGGCACAGCAGGCCCACGCCGGTGCCGCCGAGCCCGAGCGCCGCCAGCGAACCGGCCAGCGCGTTGGTGCGCCCGTGCAACCGATCGAAGCTGCTGGTGGACCTGTCGTCGATCACCGCGGTCCGGGCCGGGGAGTGCGCGGCCGCCGCGGCGTAGCCGCCCGCCAGGCTGAAACCCCATCTGGCCAGGCCGCCGAGCTGTTTGAGCCCGACGCCGGGGTGATAGGTGCGGACCACGCCCGAGGCCACCATGCGTTTGGCGACGCCGGCCCGGCGGCGCAGCGGGGAGTCCTCGCCGTTGTTCAGGTAGGCGGTGGGTGCGCCGGTGATGAGCTCGGCGGCGCGGGTCAGCCCGGCCATGGTCCAGCCGATCACCGCCGAGTTCGGCACCTGTCGCAGCGGCGGATGTGCCTGTGCGGCTTTGAAATAGGTGACGACGACCCTGGTGCGGCCGCGGTCCTCGCGCAGCCGGATCGTGGCGAAGCTGCCGGAGTCCGGGTGGTGGATCTCCAGCCCCTCCTCGTCGCGGCCGAGCCGGAGCTGGACCCGCAGGGTGCGAATCTCACTGTCGGCGTTGCCGATCCGCAGATTCAGGGTGGGGTGTTCGGCGGCGGCGTCGACCTGCTCGCACGCGCCGATGCCGCGGAACAGGCGCGGGTAGGACTGCGGCTCGACGAGCACGCTCCACAACGCGGTGCGCGGGACCGCGAATTCGGCGACCGCGTCGATGACATCTGTGACCACAGGCGTGCAATTCTCGTCGGCCGGTTCGAGTCTCGGGTCGGCGGATAATGTATGTGTAACGTCCCAGACAGTTACCCGCAAGCGTTTGGAAATACCGGTGGGTAATGAGTTTAATTGCCCACTGATTGCGCAGGTGATGCTGTGATTTCTTGGTTGAGGCAGGTGCGATTGCTCACGATTCGCCGGGCCGAGTGAAGTTCCGGCGAACCAGACAAGTACGGTGCCCAGGGCACCTGCTGTACCTGCCGGCGCCGCTCCCGTTCCCCGTTACCCGCCGACTGGAGACACCACACCCATGAGCACCGGCGTCCTCACGCGCACCAAGGGGCGCGTCGACGAGTACTTCGGCGTCACCGCGCACGGTTCCACCATCCGGCGTGAGCTGATGGCCGGAACGATCACCTTCCTCGCGATGTCCTACGTGCTCGCGGTCAACCCGGCCATCCTGGGCGACGAGGGTCCGCTGGGCGACAAGGGCATGCCCATGCAGGCGGTGTTCACCGCCACCGCGGTCGCCGCGGTCGTCGGCACGCTGGTGATGGGGATCTGGGCCAAGTACCCGGTGGCCCTCGCGCCCGGTATGGGCCTGAACGCCTTCTTCGCCTACACCGTCGTGCTCACCATGGGCATCCCGTGGCAGGAGGCCCTCTCGGGCACGTTGCTCTCGGGCGTCATCTTCTTCATCCTGGCCATCACCAAGGTGCGCGAGAAGATCATCGACGCGATCCCGCTGCAGATGAAGCTCGCGGTCGGCGCGGGCATCGGCATGTTCGTGGCCTTCCTGGGCCTCAAGAACGCCGGCATCGTGGTCGCCAGCGAGGCGACCTTCGTGCACCTGGGCGACTTCCACAAGGGCACCACGCTGCTCGCGCTGTTCGGCCTGCTGGTGACGGTGATCTTCCTGGTGCTGGGCTGGCACGGCGCGGTGCTGTACGGGATCCTGTCGACCACCGTGGTCGGCGTCGTCAGCGGCCTGGTGGAACTGCCGGGTTCGGTCGCGGCGCTGCCGCACGGCCTCGATCAGACCTTCGGCCAGGCGATCATTCATCTGCCCGACGCCTTCACCGGGCAGATGATCATCGTGGTGCTGACCATGCTCTTCGTCGACTTCTTCGACGCCTCGGGCACCCTGATCGGCGTGGCCAATCAGGCCGGGCTGCTCACGAAGGACGGCAAGCTCGAGCGCGCCGGGCAGGCGCTGGCCGCCGACTCGGTCGGCACGACCGCGGGCGCGATCATCGGCACCTCGACGACCACCGCGTACGTCGAGTCCACCGCGGGGGTGAGCGCGGGCGGCCGCACCGGCCTGACCGCGGTCTCCACCGCCGGCTGGTTCCTGGCGGCCATGTTCTTCTTCCCGCTGTTCGCCGTCGTCGCGGGCGTGCCGGCGGTGACCGCGCCCGCGCTGATCGTGGTGGGCGTGCTCATGTCCCGCGCGCTCGGCGATATCGACTGGAGCCGTTTGGAATACGCGGTTCCGGCGTTCATCACCGTGATCATGATGCCGCTGACCTACTCCATCGCGAACGGCATCGCGATGGGCCTGCTGTTCTACCCGGTGGTCATGATCGCCAAACGCCGTGCGCGCGAGGTGCATCCGGTCATGTGGGTGCTCGCGCTGGTCTTCCTGTCGTACTTTTGGTTCCTCGCCGAGTAACGCGGGTCACATCTTCTCTGTCGTGAGGCCCGGAATACCGTGCGGCACGGCCCGGTTGGTTGGAACTGTCGGCAGCGATGCGGACCGCAGTCCGGTTCTCTGGATCGGAGCGGTGCGCGACGTTGCTTCCACAGCACCGGACCGACGAGGAATGAGAGAGCCATGACCACCACCGAAAAGGCCACCGCCACTCCCGAATCCGGCACCGCCGCCGCGAACGCCACCGCCTCCGATGTCGGCCTGCTGGTCCTGCGGGCCGGTTTCGGCGGGCTGCTGGCGGTGCACGGCGCGCAGAAGCTCTTCGGCTGGTTCAACGGGTACGGCCTGACCGCGACCCAGGAATCGTTCGACGCCATGGGCTACAACCCCGGCGCGCTCTTCGGCACGCTCGCCGGTGTGACCGAACTCGTCGGCGGCCTGCTCCTGCTGCTCGGCCTGGCGACCCCGCTGGCCGCGGCGATCGCGCTGGGCACCATGGTCAACGCGCTGCACGCCACCTGGGGTGACGGGCTGGCGGTCTACGAGATGGCGCTGCTGTTCACGATCGCGATCACCACGCTGGCCTTCACCGGTCCGGGCCGGTACTCCCTCGACGCCGGCCGCCCGTGGCAGCGGCAGGGGCTGGTGTGGGGTCTGGGCGCGGTGGTCCTGGCGCTCGCGGCCGGGGTCGGCACGCTGATTCTCAAGTGGGCGTTGTAATTCGAAGTTTCGGGTCCCCGCGCCGCGTGCAGGGCTTGGCGCGGGGACTACGGACACAGCCGATGTGGGAATTGGGGGTCCACCGGCGTATCGAGAGCCAATTTACTTTCGAACGGAAGTATGGACCAACCTTGTGAGCGTTCTCACACGGGAGTCTTGCTCGGCGCGCCGCTTTTCGTGAGACGCTCCAAGGCTTTTCGTACGACCGCGGGATCCGATGTCTCCCAATAGGGCGGCAGCGACGCCCGCAGATATCCGCCGTAGCGCGCGGTCGCGAGTCGCGAATCCAGAATAGCGATGACGCCGCGATCGTCCACGCTGCGCAGGAGCCTGCCGGTGCCCTGCGCCAGCAGCAGTGCCGCGTGATTGGCCGCGACCGAGAGAAATCCGTTGCCGCCCCGCGATTCCACCGCGCGCTGACGCGCCACCAGCAGCGGATCATCCGGGCGGGGGAACGGAATGCGGTCCAGGATAACCAGACTCAGCGACGGCCCCGGGACATCGACGCCCTGCCACAGCGACAGGGTGCCGAACAGCGAGGTTTCCGGGTCGTCGGCGAACTTGCGCACCAGGGCCCCGGTGGCATCGTCGCCCTGGCACAGGATCGGGGTGTCCAGCCGTTCGCGCAGGGCCTCGGTGGCGGCCTTCGCCGCGCGCATGGACGAGAACAGGCCCAGGGTGCGGCCGTTGGCGGCCACGATGAGCTGCTCGATCTCCTCCAGGTAGGACGGCGGCAGGCCGTCCCGCCCGGGCGCGGGCAAATGCTTTGCCACGTACAGGATTCCGGACTTGGCGTGGTCGAAGGGCGATCCGACGTCGCAGGAGTTCCAGCGCAGTTTGTCCGCGTCCGAGGGTGCTTCGATGCCGCTGGCGAGTGCCGGATCCACCTTGCTCGCGTTCTCCGGCGGTAGCCCCCAGGTGACCGCGAGATTGTCGAACGAGCCGCCGACCTGCAACGTCGCCGAGGTCAGTACGACCGTGGACGCGCCGAACAGCCGGCTGCGCAGCAGCCCGCCCACCGACAGCGGCGCCATGTGCAGGGTGCGCCGGGCGACCCCGCGCACGTCGTCGGCCGCGAGCCAGATGACGTCGCGATGGGCCGCCGGGTCGGCCTCCTCGAAGGTGGTGAGCACGCGCACCGCGGCGTCGTGCACCTCTTCCACGGCCGAGAGCGCCTGATTGCGGGCCGCGGCCGACTCCGGATCGGCCTGCGGATTCGCCGAACCCGACGGCGCGAGCGCGGTGCGCGCGTTCCAGGCGGCGTCGCGGATCAGCGCCAGCACCGGGGCCGCGCCGTCGGGCATCCGGTCCCAGCGGCCGGGCGCGAGATCATCGAGCAGGGCGTGCCAGGCTTCCGCCGCGCCCTCGAGCCGATCGACCTCCTGCTCGTCGATGAGCTTGGTGCAGCGCTTGGCCGCGGCGCTGATGCCGCCGGTGGAGAGTTCGGCGGTGGCCACGCCGGTGACCCTGTCCACCAGTTCGTGCGCCTCGTCCACCACGACCACGTCGTGTTCGGGCAGCACCTGGATCCCGCTGATGGCGTCGATGGCCAGCAGCGCGTGATTGGTGACCACCACGTCGGCGGCCCCGGATTCCGCGCGCGCCTTCTCCGCGAAGCAGTCCTGCCCGAACGCGCAGCGCGACTTGCCCAGGCATTCACGCGAACTCACGCTCACCTGCCGCCAGGCGCGGTCGCTGACGCCGGGCGCGAGTTCGTCGCGATCGCCGGTCTCGGTGTCGGAGACCCATTCGTTGAGGCGCTGCACCTCGCGTCCGAGCCGGGAGATGGCGAAGGCGTCGAACAGTTCCGCCTCGGCGGGTTCGTCCGGAATCGCGCTATTGATCTTGTTCAGGCACAGATAGTTGTTGCGGCCCTTGAGAATCGCGAACTGCGCCACCCGCCCCAGCGGTTCGGCCAGCGCCGCGGTCAAGCGCGGCAGGTCCCGGTCGACGAGCTGGCGCTGCAGCGCGATGGTCGCCGTCGACACCACCACGGTGCGCCCGGTGCGCACCGCGTGCCGCAGGCTCGGTACGAGGTACGCCAGCGACTTACCGGTGCCGGTCCCGGCCTGCACGGCCAGGTGCTCCCCGGTGTCGATGGAATGCGCGACCGCGGCCGCCATCGTCTGCTGACCCTTGCGTTCCTTACCGCCGAGTGCCTGCACCGCGGTGGACAGGAGCTTGGGAACGGGAGGGAGTTCGGGCACGGCGGCCAGCCTAACGGCCGGTGCCGACAAGGTCCCGCGAACCTGGGTCCGGACCGCACCGGCGCTGCGCGGCCGACCGCGAATCCACCGCGTGACCGGGTGCGAGCGCATCTCGTGACGGGTCGTGAACCTACGCGTGAAAGGCGGCGAACGCACGCGCGCAGGTGGTCAGCGCTCCAAGGCGCCGGCCAACTCCACGCCCGCGGCGCGCAGGGCGTCCAGGGCGGTGGGCACGGTGGCGGGCGTGACCGCGGCGGTCAGGCCCAGCAGCACGCGGGTGCCGAAGCCCGCGGCGCGGGCATCGAGGGCGGTGGCGCGCACGCAATGGTCGGTGGCGATGCCGCAGATGTCGACGGTGTCGATGTCGCGGGCGCGCAGCCAGTCCGCCAGGGTGGTGGAGCCGTCGGAGGCGGTGCCCTCGAAACCCGAATACGCCGCCGTATAAGCGCCTTTGGAGAAGATCTCGGCGACGGGCGCGGTATCGAGGCTCGGATGGAAGTCCGCCCCGGGGGTGCCGACCCGGCAGTGCGGGGGCCAGCTGTCCACGTAGTCGGGGTGCTCTGAGAAGTGCGCGCCCGGATCGATGTGGAAGTCGCGGGTGGCGACGATCGCGGCGTAGTCCGACACGCCCAGGTACTCGGTGATCCGCTCGGCCACCGCGGCGCCGCCGGCGACGGCGAGCGAGCCGCCCTCGCAGAAGTCGTTCTGTACGTCGACGACGATCAGGGCTCGGCTCATGGGTCGACCTCCGGGGATCGCGGATGAACTGCGGCGGTTCCGCCCGCGTAGAGCATTGTGCCGCCCGGGCGCGTCACCCGTCCATCCGCCCGGGCGGCGGTGCCGCGCACCCGGACGGGACGAACGCCGAGAACCGGGAGAACACCGTGAATCGCATGGTCATGTTGGTGCTGTTCCTCATCGCCATGGGGATCCTCATCGAGATCGCCGACAACGACACCGTCGCCCTGTACGGCCGCGGGCTGATCCTGGGCGTGCTGGCCGTCGCGGGCGTGGCGTGGCTGCGTCGCCGGATCAGCTCAGGAAGGTCGTCGGGATAGCCGGATCGCCCGCGGAGAGTTTGAGCCCCTCCCACGGCAGGCTGACCAGGCCGCGCGCGACCAGGTCGCGGCTCTCGGTCAGCGTCGGCTGCCCGGGCACGACCGCGCCGGCGCGCACCAGCGGCGTCTGCAACTCGCGCACCTCGTACCCGTTGGCCGCGGGCAGCTGCGCGGTCTCGGGGTAGACGATCTCCTCGATCAGGGTGCCGGTGCGCCGCACCAGTCGCACCGCCTTCTTGCCGCCGCCGCGAGACTCCTTGTGCGAGCTGCGTTTCGCGACCGGGACCCCCTCGACCTCGACCAGCTTGTAGACCATCCCCGCGGTGGGCGCGCCCGATCCGGTCACCAGCGCGGTGCCCACCCCGTACACGTCGACCGGTTCGGCCCGCAGCGCGGCGATGGCGTATTCGTCGAGATCGCCGGACACCACGATGCGGGTGCGGGTGGCGCCGAGCCCGTCGAGCTGCTCGCGCACCTGCCGTGCCAGCACGCCCAGATCGCCGGAATCGATACGCACGCCGCCCAATTCGGGCCCGGCGACCTCGACGGCGGTGGCGACGCCCTGCGCGATGTCGAAGGTGTCGACCAGCAGCGTGGTGCCGACCCCGAGCGCCTCGATCTGGCTGCGGAAGGCCGCGGCCTCGTGCTGTCCGTCGGCGGCGCTGTGCAGCAGGGTGAAGGCGTGCGCGCTGGTGCCCGCGCCCGGCACCCCGAAGCTGCGCACCGCCTCCAGGTTCGAGGTGGCGTCGAGCCCGGCCAGGTACGCGGCGCGGGCGGCCGCGGGCGCGGCGAGCTCGTGCGTTCGGCGCGAACCCATTTCGATCATCCGCCGGCCGCCGGCCGCGCTCACCATGCGCGCCGCGGCCGAGGCGATGGCGCTGTCGTGGTTGTAGATCGACAGCGCCAGCGTCTCCAGCAGTACGCATTCGGCGAAGGTGCCGCGCACGGTGAGCACCGGCGAGCCCGGAAAGTACAGCTCGCCTTCGCGATACCCGTCGATGTCGCCTGTGAACCGGTAGTCGCGCAGCCACGCCACGGTCGGTTCGTCCAGGAACTTCGCCACCACCGCCAATTCCGGTTCGCCGAACCGGAATTCGCTCAGGGCCGCCAGCAGCCGGCCGGTTCCCGCGACGACGCCGTAGCGCCGCCCGTGCGGCAACCGGCGCGCGAACAGCTCGAAGGTGCACCGCCGCTGCGCGGATCCGTCCCGCAGGGCCGCGGCGAGCATGGTCAGCTCGTACTGGTCGGTCAGCAACGCCGTGCTGTTGACTCCGTCAGCGATCATGGGCTCCATACTGCCCTGAATCGCCGCCCGCAGGACTTTGCCGAATTCTCGATCTTCGAACGCGTCGGCCCGGCGTGTTGCCTGGGGTGTTGTTTCTGCTTTGTCGAGTCGTACCCTGGACGTTATGGGTCTGTGCATGGAAGACGCCGTCCGGGTCGCTGCCGGTCCGGCAGGGGTGATCGGGGTTTCTTCGGCGGCACAGGTGGCGACCGGGTCCGCCGCGATCGTCGCCTCCGCGCCCCAGGCGACGCCGGAGACGGTCGAACACACCGAGATTCTGGAGGCCGAGGACCGGCCGTGGGTCACCGTGGTCTGGGACGACCCGGTCAACCTCATGCACTACGTGACATACATCTTCCAGAAGCTGTTCGGCTACAGCAAAGGCAAGGCCACCGAACTGATGCTCGAGGTGCACAACGAGGGCAAGGCCGTGGTGTCCTCCGGCTCGCGCGACAAGGTGGAACACGACGTGCAACGCCTGCACGCGGCCGGACTCTGGGCCACCATGCAACGGGACCAGTGATCGGGACGGCTACGGTTGAACCGTGCGGAAGTGGAGCAGGAAGAACTCCCTGGGCGGGCTGAAGCTGCGTTCGGAGATGGACGAGCACGAGGCCGAGGTCTTGCGCTCGCTCATCGGAGCCGTCAGCGGACTGCTCACCGAGCGGGCGCGTTCGGCCCCCGAGGACGAACTGGCCGCCCTGACCGGGCTGCAGACGGGCAACACCGTCCCGCCGGATGATCCCAGGCTGCACCGGCTGCTGCCGGACTTCCATCGCAGCGAACCCGGATCACCCGACGCCGAGCGCGCCGGACTCAACGGCGCCCTGCGCGGCCTGCACGAACCCGACATCATCGAGACCAAGGTGGCCGCGGGATCGGTCGTGCTCGAGACGCTCCCGCCCCAGGGCGGCAAGATCGTGCTCACCCCCGAACAGGCCGACGCCTGGCTGACCGCGCTCAACGACACCCGGCTGGCGCTGGGCACCGCGCTCGAGATCGGCCCCGACACGCCCGACCATCTCGACGAGGACGATCCGCGCGCGCCGAGCCTGGAGATCTACCACTGGCTGACCTGGATGCAGGATTCGCTGCTGCAGGCGCTCGCACCCTGACCCAGAACCGGCCACCGGAGGTGCAATCCGTGAACACCGTTGCGGGACCGCGTAATTCGATCACCGACGTGGTGGGTGTACTGGTCGGGCACCAGCACTCGATCGACCCGGACGCCACCCTCGGCTCCGGCGCCGCCACCGGCTGCACCGTGCTGCGCGTGCCCGGCGGCGCGACCGCCTCGGTGGACGTGCGCGGTGGCGGTCCCGGCACCCGCGAAACCGACCTGCTCGATCCGGGCAACACCGTCCGGCGGTTGAACGCGGTGCTGCTCACCGGCGGCAGCGCGTACGGCCTGGCCGCCGCCGACGGCGTCATGCGCTGGCTCGAGGAACACGGCGAGGGCATCCCCATGGATCCCGCCGACCCCACGCGCGTGGTGCCCATCGTCCCCGGCGCGGTCATCTTCGATCTGCCGGTGGGCGCCTGGCACATTCGGCCCACCGCCGACTTCGGCTTCCTGGCCGCCGAGGCCGCTGCGGTCGAGTTCGCGCGCGGTTCGGTGGGCGCCGGGGCGGGCGCCCGCGCGGGGTCGATCAAGGGCGGGGTCGGCACCGCCAGCGTGTACTTCACCGAGGGCCCGGCCGCGGGCATCACCGTGGGCGCGCTCATCGTCGCCAATCCGGTCGGCTCGGTGTTCGATCCGCGCACCGGGCTGCCCTGGGGCGCGGGCACCGACGGCGCGGCGCACTTCGGGCTGCGCCCGGCCGCCGCCGACGCGCTGACCGCGGCCAACGCGCTCCCGGTCAAGGGGACGGTCCTGAACACCACCATCGGCGTCGTCGCCACCGACGCCGCGCTCGATCCGGCCGGCTGCCGCCGCCTGGCCGCAACCGCGCACGACGGGCTCGCCCGCGCCATCCGCCCCGCGCACTCGCCCCTGGACGGCGACACCCTGTTCGCCCTCGCCACCGGTACCGCGTCCCCGTCCGCCCCGGCCTTCCCGCTGCCGCCCGCGTTCCCGGCCGACCTGCTCATGCTCGACGAATTGTGCACGGCCGCAGCGGTATGCGTGGAACGCGCGATCGTGGACGCCATCCTCTCGGCCACGACCGTCGCCGGAATCCCGTCCTACGCGGACCTGTTCGGCGGCTGACCCGGTCCCGGCCGGCCGCCGCCCGATACGCCGGCCCCGCGCGCGGGGGTGTCATCGGGCACGCCGGGAATAGGTTGCCTAGGCTGACAGGTTGACCGCCTTCGAGCGGTGAGCCCATCGCACAGGCACGAACCGGCGGGAGGATTCGACGGTGCTGGTGATCAGAGCCGACCTCGTGGACGCGATGGTCGCGCACGCGCGCGCCGACCACCCCGACGAGGCGTGCGGCGTGATCGCCGGGCCGGAGGGCTCGGACCGCGCCGAACGCTTCATCCCCATGGTCAACGCCGAGCGCTCGCCGACCTTCTACCGCTTCGACTCCGGTGAACAGCTGCGCGTGTGGCGCGCGATGGACGACGCCGACGAGGAGCCCGTGGTCGTCTACCACTCGCACACCGCGACCGAGGCGTACCCGAGCCGGACCGACATCTCCTACGCGTCCGAGCCCAACGCGCACTACGTGCTGATCTCCACCCGCGATCCCGAGGTGCACGAACTGCGCAGCTACCGCATCGTGGACGGGGTGGTCACCGAGGAACCGGTGCACCTGATCCTGCCCCCGGACTGAGCCGCGGGCCCGGAAGAACCCCACCCCACCACACTCTCCCGCGACGAAGGAGCCCAACCCATGTCGGTCACCGTGTCCATCCCGACCATCATGCGCACCCTCACCGGGGGCGAGAAGCGAGTCCAGGCGCAGGGCGCGACCCTGGCCGCGCTCATCGACGATCTCGAGGCCAACCACACCGGTCTCAAGGAGCGCCTGCTCAAGGACGGCAAGCTCAACCGCTACGTGAACATCTACGTCGACGACGAGGACGTGCGCTTCGCGGGCGGGCTGGACGCCGAGATCACCGACGGCGGCACCGTCACCATCCTGCCCGCCGTCGCCGGGGGCGCGCCGGACACCGCGACCGGCGGCCGGTAGTCCGGTGGCCCGCTACGAGTCGCTCATCGCGACCCTCGGCAACACGCCCCTGGTCGGGCTGCGGACCCTGTCCCCGCGCTGGGACGGCGACGACCATGTGCGCCTGTGGGCCAAACTCGAGGACCGCAATCCCACCGGATCCATCAAGGACCGGCCCGCCCTGCGCATGATCGAGCAGGCCGAACGCGACGGGCTGCTCACGCCCGGCTGCACCATTCTCGAGCCGACCAGCGGCAACACCGGGATCTCGCTGGCCATGGCGGCCAAGCTCAAGGGCTACCGGCTGGTGTGCGTCATGCCGGAGAACACCTCGGTCGAGCGCAGGCAGCTGCTCACCATGTACGGCGCGGAGATCATCGACTCACCGGCGGCGGGCGGCTCCAATCAGGCTGTGGCGCTGGCCAAACAGATCGCCGCCGAGCATCCGGACTGGGTCATGCTCTACCAGTACGGCAATCCGGCCAACGCGCTCGCGCACTACGAGACCACCGGCCCGGAGATCCTGGCCGATCTGCCCGAGATCACGCACTTCGTCGCGGGCCTCGGCACCACCGGCACGCTCATGGGCACCGGCCGCTTCCTGCGCGAGCACGTGCCCGGGATCGACATCGTCGCCGCCGAACCGCGCTACGGCGAACTGGTCTACGGGCTGCGCAACATCGACGAGGGCTTCATCCCCGAGCTCTACGACGAATCCGTGCTGACCTCCCGTTTCTCGGTCGGCCCGTACGACGCCGTGCGCCGCACCCGCGAACTGGTCCTGCAGGAGGGCATTTTCGCGGGCATCTCCACCGGCGCGATCCTGCACGCCGCGCTCGGGGTGGCGAACAAGGCCGTCAAGGCGGGTGCACGCGCCGACATCGCGTTCGTGGTGGCCGACGCCGGCTGGAAGTACCTGTCGACCGGCGCGTACGACGGCACACTCGACGAAGCCGAGGAGCGGCTGGACGGCCAGCTCTGGGCCTGACGCCCGCGCCCGGCGGGCCGTACCCGGGGCGTCACCCCTCGATAGCGCGTTGCCCGGCGTGCCCGGCGGTACGCTCGGGGCAGAGTGCGGCCTAGGAGGTCTGGCTATGAGTGGCGGCGTCGGAGCGTCTTTCGATCCGGATCGGATCGGGCGACTGCGGGGACAACTGACCGATCCGCGCTCGGCGACGGGCGGCGGCGGGGCACTGAAACTGTTGTGGCAGCGGGCCATTGCGATAATCCTGGCGTTCACCGCGCTGCTCTACGCCGTGGAAGGCGTCGATTCGGTAACCGGACATAAGCTGGATCTGGAAGCCGGGGTCGAGCCGCGGCGGGTCGGCGGCCTCGACGGGATCTTGTTCGGCCCTGTGCTGCATGCCAATTGGGAACACCTGATGGGTAACACGCTGCCCGTCCTGGTCCTCGGCCTGCTGACGTTGCTGACCGGGATCGCGCGCGGACTGGCCGCCACCGCGATCATCTGGGTGATCGGCGAAACCGGCACCTGGCTGACCGGCGCCACCGGGTCGGTGCATGTCGGGGCCTCGGTCCTGGTGTTCGGCTGGCTCACCTATCTGATCTCCCGGGGACTGTTCGCACGGAATGTGGCGCAGATCGCTATTGGCGTCCTCGTGGGGTTGCTGTATGGGTCGATTCTGTGGGGTGTGCTGCCGGGACAGGACGGAATCTCTTGGCAAGGACATCTTTTCGGGGCGGTGGGTGGTCTGGTTGCGGGGTGGGTACTCTCTGGGGATGAACGTCGTCATCGTCGAGGGGCTAACGCCGGCCGTCTCGCGTCGTAGGGGTGACGGTGGCACCGGTCGGCGATTTGGGGGATCCCTCCTTGAGTGAGACAGCAGCGTGGCAGCATGGGGGAATGCGCCTCACCGTGATCGGGTGCTCGGGCAGCGTGTCCGGCCCGGATTCCCCGGCTTCGGGATACCTGCTCACCGGCCCGGATATGACACCCACCGTCATCGATTTCGGCCCCGGCGTCCTGGGCGCGCTGCAGCGCTACCTCGACCCGGGCGAAGTGGATATCTTCCTCACCCACCTGCACGCCGACCACTGCCTGGATCTGCCGGGCCTGCTGGTCTGGCGCCGGTACCACCCGAATCCGCCCACGGGTAAGGCCATCGTCTACGGCCCCTCCGACACCTCCCTGCGGATCGGCAACGCCTCCGCCGAGATCGGCGGCCAGACCGACGACTGGTCCGACGTCATCGACATGCGCACCTGGGTCGCGAACGAACCGATCACCTTCGGCCCCGGGCATGTCATCGAGGCCCGCCGCATGTTCCATCCGCCGGAGTCCTACGGTCTGCGGATCAAGACCGCCGCGGGCAAGACCTTCGTCTACACCGGCGACACCGCCATCTGCGACGACGTCTTCGAACTCGCCCGCGGCGCCGACGTCCTGCTGGCCGAGGCCTCCTGGACCCACGACCCCGCGAATCGCCCCCCGGGCATTCACCTTTCGGGTCACGAGGCGGGGCTGGTCGCCGCCGAGGCCGGCGTCGGCGAACTCCTGCTCACCCACATCCCGCCGTGGACCTCCCGCGAGGACGTCATCGCCGAGGCCAAGGCGGTGTTCAAGGGTCCCGTGCACGCGGTGTCCCCGGGAGAGACCTTCGACATCTGATTTCGTGCGTGTCGGGGTAACTCCCGGGGTACGCCCACAACGGGCGACGCACTCGACCGCACTACGCGTGCGAAACTGCCAACGGCTCCCAGGCCGTGCGCTGAATATCCGGGGAGGCGGAACAGCTTGCGGTATCGGCCCGGCTAGGGTGAGGCTGTGTCGAAACGAGCCGATGGTAGGGCGGATGACGAACTCCGCGACGTGAAGATCACCCGGGGATTCACCACGCATCCGGCGGGTTCGGTGCTGGTGGAGTTCGGCGGGACCCGGGTCATGTGCACCGCGAGTGTCACCGAGGGCGTGCCCGGGTGGCGTCGCGATTCCGGAATGGGCTGGCTGACCGCGGAATACGCGATGTTGCCCGCTGCTACCCACACCCGTTCCGGGCGTGAGTCGGTGAAGGGCAGGGTGGGTGGCCGCACCCAGGAGATCTCCCGGCTCATCGGCCGGTCGCTGCGCGCGTGCATCGACCTGTCCACCATCGGTGAGAACACCATCGCCGTGGACTGCGACGTGCTGCAGGCCGACGGCGGCACCCGCACCGCCGCCATCACCGGCGCGTACGTGGCGCTCTCGGACGCCATCACCTACCTGGCCGCGGCCGGGCAGCTCACCGATCCGCAGCCGATCTCCTGCGCGATCGCCGCGGTGAGCGTCGGCGTGGTCGACGGCCGGGTGCGCCTGGACCTGCCGTACGAGGAGGATTCGCGCGCCGAGGTCGACATGAACGTGGTCGCCACCGACACCGGCACCCTGGTCGAGATCCAGGGCACCGGCGAGGGCGCCACCTTCCCGCGCTCCACCCTGGACCGGCTGCTGGATTCCGCGCTGGCCGGGTGTGAGCAGCTGTTCCAGGTGCAGAAGCAAGCCCTCGCGCTCCCGTATCCGGGGGTGCTGCCCGAGCCGTCCGAGACGGGGAAGAAGAAGTCCTGATGACGCGCCGCGTGCTGGTCGCCAGCCGTAATGCCAAGAAGCTCAACGAATTGCGCCGCATTCTCGACGACGCCGGGATCGCGGGCCTGGAGATCGTCGGTCTGAACGACGTCCCCGAATACGAGGAGGCGCCGGAAACCGGGGCGACCTTCGAGGAGAACTCCCTGGCCAAGGCCCGCGACGGGTTCGCGGCGACCGGATTGGCCTGTGTCGCGGACGATTCCGGTATCGCGGTGGACGCCCTGAACGGCATGCCCGGTGTGCTGTCGGCCCGCTGGTCCGGCACGCACGGCGACGACGCGGCCAACAACGCGCTGCTGCTCGCCCAGATCGGCGACGTCCCCGACGAGCGGCGGACCGCGCATTTCGTCTCCACCTGCGCCCTGGTCGCGGACGGCGTGGAAACGGTGGTGCGCGGCGAATGGCCCGGTGTCATCGCGCGAAAGCCGGTGGGCGACGGCGGGTTCGGCTACGACCCGCTCTTCGTGCCCGAGGGTGGCACGGTCTCCGCCGCCCAGCTCTCCCCGGCGGAGAAGGACGCGGTGTCCCATCGCGGGCGCGCGCTGAAGCAGTTGCTTCCCGCGCTGAAGGCTTTGGCCGGCAACTGAATTCGGCTCCCTGACATACAGACAGAGCGCTCCCGGCCGGATCGGCCGGGAGCGCTCTGTCGATGTACGGGGAAGCGGGCGGCCGCTCGCGCCGGACGGGCCGTCAGAGCCCGAAGGTCCGGCGGACTTCCAGGGTGCGCTTGTGCTCGAACCAGAACGACAGGAACGGGACGGTGCCGGCCAGGCAGGTCAGGGCCGTGGTGACCGGCTCCCAGCGCGCCTTGATGCCGAGGTCGACGGTGAAGACCAGGTAGATCATGTAGAACACGCCGTGCGCCTGGGCGATGTAGAAGAACCACTCCGGCGCGGTGTTCTTGTCCTCGAGCAGCAGGTACTTGTAGACCATCTCGCCGGACAGCACCAGCAGCCACAGACCGGTGATCCAGGCCAGGATCCGGTAGCGCAGCAGGGCGCCGCGGATCTTCTCGGTCGGGGCGGCGCCGGCCGGCCGGGCGGGGGTCGTAGCGTCCGTGTTCACGGCGGATTCGTCGCGGGTGGTCACCCGGCGCTCCTCTCGGTGTTGTTGCCCAGTCCCGCGTCCTGAATCCGCTGATCCATGTCGCCGGCGTGCAATTCGGCCAGGTACCTGTTGTATTCGGTGGTCTGCTCGTCGGCGTCGACGGCGGCCTTCGGCCGCTCGGGCAGCAGCCCGGCGGGGATCTCGCGCGGTGCGGCCGGCTTGACCCGCTGCGGGCGCGGTGCGCTGTCGGCGTCCGGCGCCGCGGCGGCGTCCGGCGCGGCCTCCCGGTCGACCTCGTCGCGCGCGGCCTTCTCCAGCCGGACGAAACGCACGTAGGCGAAGATGACGAACCCCGCGAACAGCGGCCACTGCAGCGCGTAGCCCAGATTCTGGCCGGTGCCGCTGCCGGATTCGTACCGCGTCCACTGCCAGTAGCCCAGCGCGAGGCAGGCCGCGAATGCCACGATCACGAAGACGACCAGGGCCGGGCGGCGGTGGGGAGCGGCGGACACCCCACCAAGGTACCTGGCTACTACGGCTCCCGTAGTAGGTGGGCTGTCCCGCTAGAACTTGTACGTGACGCCCGTGAGGCGTTCGGACTCCTCCCAGAGGCGGCGCCAGAGTTCGCGGTTCTGGGACAGCTTGCTGGAGGAGGCGGCCTCCACCGGGCCCTGGGCGCCGCGCAGGCGGTTGGGGCCCCAGTAGACCGTGGGATCGGCGTCGGGTTCCGTCGCCGCGAACAGCGAGGAGTGCGCGGCGCGGGCGGGGGAGTGGCCGATGATCCGCACGAACGGCTTGGAGATCTTGTCCAGCGGGGTTTCGGTGCGGGCGAACAGGTCGGTCGCCGAGACGCCGGGGTGAACGCCGTAGGAGCGCTTGGCGGATCCGGCCTCGCCCAGGCGGCGCTGGAGCTCGCGGGCGAACATGAGGTTCGACAGCTTGGACTGGGCGTAGGCCAGATTGCGCTGGTAGCGGCGGTTCTCGTAGTTGAGGTCGTCGATCCAGAGCTTGGGGGTCTGGCGGTGCGCGATGGAGGCCAGCGTGACCACCCGGTCGCGCATCCGGTCCAGCAGCAGCCCGGTCAGCGCGTAGTGGCCGAGATGATTGACGCCCCACTGGGTTTCGAAGCCGTCGGCGGTGCGCCGGAACGGGATGTTCATCAGACCGGCGTTGTTGATGAGCACGTCGAATTCGCCCGTGCCGGCGGCGAATTCGCGCACCGAGGCCAGGTCGGCGAGATCCAGCGCGGCGACCCGCACGTCACCCTCGATGCCGTCGGCCACCTCCTGGGCCTTGGCGGTATTGCGGCAGGCCATGATGACCGTCGCGCCCTTGCTCGCGAGGACCTTGGTGGTCTGCTCACCGATGCCGCCGTTGGCGCCGGTGATCACGAAGGTGCGTCCGGACTGATCCGAGATGTGGCTTGGCTTCCATGCCATGGCTGTTGACCTCACAGGTTCGGCGTTCGATGTGCACCGTCGCACTCGCTGCCCCGACCTTACTCCAGAGTAAGTTCGGGCGGTAGTCCGCCTACTCAGACAGCGGGCACATCAACCGAGCATGCCCTCGAGCGCCCGCGTGCGGGCCGGTTGGCGCAACTTCTGCATGGCCTTGGCCTCGATCTGGCGCACCCGCTCGCGGGACACGCCGAAGATCCGGCCGACCTCTTCCAGTGTCCGCGGCTCGGCGTCACCGTCGAGACCATAGCGCAGTGCGATCACCTGCGCCTCACGTTCGGGCAGCCCGGCCAGTACCCGGCGCAGTTGCCCGCCCAGCGCGCCGTCGGTGACCGCCACCGCGGGGTCCGGGCCCGGATCGGCGAGCAGTGAACCCAGGTCGGCGTTGTCGTCCTCGCCGATCGGGGTGTGCAGCGAAATCGGTTCGCGCGCATGGCCGAGCAGTTCGCGGACCTGGGTGACCGGCAGCTCCAGCTCGGCGGCCAGCTCCTCGGCGGTGACCGCGCGGCCCAGCCGCTGGGACAGTGCGCGCTCGGTGCGCAGGACCCGGTTCAGTACCTCGACCACGTGCGAGGGCAGGCGCACGGCCCGGCCGCGTTCGCCCAGCGCGCGGCCGATGGACTGTTTGATCCACCAGGTGGCGTAGGTCGAGAGCTTGAGCCCGCGCCGGTGCTCGAACTTGTCGATGGCGTGCATGAGCCCGAGCGTCCCCTCCTGCACCAGATCCAGCATGGACATGCCGGTGGCGGGCGGGTACCGCTTGGCGATCGAGACCACCAGGCGCAGGTTGGCGCGCACCATGTGGTCCTTCGCCTGCTGCCCGCCGGTGATCGCGCGCAACAGCTCCCGCCGCTCGGCCGCGCTGAATTCCATTCCCGCGCACTCGGCTTCGGCCAGGCGCTGCCGGGCGAGCACCCCGGCCTCGATGCGCTCGCCCAGGGCGTACTCGTCCGCGGCGGTGAGCAGCGGCGTGCCGCCGATCCGGCGCAGGTAGTCCCTGATCGAGTCCTCGCTGAGGGTCATGCGGCCGGTGTCCGGGCTGCCGGCGGTGGTGCGGGCGGCGGTGGTGACGGTCATGTGCGCTCCCTCGGTCTCGTCGCCGTCTCCGGCGACGAAGACAAAGATAGGTCGAACACAAAAATATGTCAACCATGAATTTATGACGAGATAAGTTATGCTCGATCCATGAGCCGACAGACCGCCGATCCCGCCGCTCGCCCGGACGGGTTGCGCGCCCGGAAGAAGCAGCAGACCAGGGAGAACATCTCCGCCACGGCCACCGCGCTCTTCCTCGAGCGCGGGTACGACGCCGTCACGATCGCGGACATCGCCGCCGCCGCCGACGTCGCCAAGATGACGGTCACCAACTACTTCCCCCGCAAGGAGGACCTGGTTCTGGATCTGGCCGAGGAGTACGTCGGCGGGCTCGCGGCCGTCGTTCGTGACCGGGAGCCGGGCGCGTCGGCGCTGCACGCGCTGCGGCGGGCGTACGAGACGGCGGCGCGCGACCGGAATCCCGTCGTCGGCTTCTCCGGGCCCGAATTCGCCCGTCTGCTGGTGAGCAGTCCCGCGTTGCTGGCCCGGTTACGGGAGTTCCACGAGGAGCGCGAGAATCGGCTCGCGGTCGTGCTGACCGACGAAACCGGCTCCGGCGCAGACGATTTCACCCCGCGCGCCGCGGCGGCGCTGCTCGGATCGGTGCATCGCGCGCTCTTCGAGGAGACCCTGCGCCGTTCGGTCGCGGGCGAATCGAACGATGTCATCGCCGCCGCGCTGCTGCGCTACATCGCGACCGCGTTCGACACCCTGGAACCGGCGCTGGGGCGGTACGCGGTGCGACTCGGCTGACCGGCTCGGGCGGATCCGTGTGCGGCGGCCGCGCGCGGGTTCGGGACCGCGCGCACGATGCAACCGATCGGTCTCGTTTGCCGTGTCGTTGCCCTATCGGGGCTGGTGAGCGCAACATACTGGGCCGATGACCGGTGCCAGCGCAGCCGCAACCCTCCCGTCACCACCTCAGCCGCTGAGCAAGGCCCGTATCGACATCATCTTCGGGACCGTGGTGCTGGGCATGCTCATGGCGGCGCTGGACTCCACCATCGTCGCCACCGCGTTGCCGACCATCGTCGCCGACCTCGGCGGGGCCGGGCACATGGCCTGGGTGGTGACCGCGTACCTGGTGGCCGAGGCTATCGCCACCGCGCTGGCCGGCAAGTTCGGCGACCTGTTCGGCCGCAAACTCGTCTTCCAGGCCAGCGGCGCCATCTTCATCATCGGCTCGATCATCGCGGGCATGTCCGGCGACATGACACTGCTCATCGTGGCCCGGGCCATCCAGGGTCTGGGCGCGGGCGGGCTCATGGTCACCTCGATGGCCCTGATCGCCGACGTGATCCCGCTGCGCGAGCGCGGCAAATACCAGGGCGGCCTCGGCGCGGTCTTCGGCATCACCACGGTCATCGGCCCGACGCTGGGCGGGCTGTTCACCGACCATCTGAGCTGGCGCTGGTGCTTCTACGTGAACGTGCCGCTGGCGATCATCATGATCCTGGTCGCGGCCCGCACGATCCCAGTGGTCAAGAACGCGGTCAAGCCGCTGGTCGACTACCTGGGCATCGCGCTCATCGCGGTCGCGGTCACCTGCCTCATCCTCGGATTGGAATGGGGCGGACAGGAATACGCGTGGGGCTCGCCGGTGATCCTGGGATTGTTCGCGGCCTCGGCCATCCTCACGGTGCTGTTCGTGCGGGTGGAACTGCGGGCCGCGGAACCCATGCTCCCCATGCATCTGTTCCGCAGCAACGTCTTCACCGTCTGCTCCATCCTGAGCTTCATCGTCGGCTTCGCCATGCTCGGCGCGATGACCTACCTGCCGGCGTTCCTGCAGTACGTCATGGGCGTCTCGGCCACCGTGTCGGGCGTGCGCACGCTGCCGCTGGTGGTCGGGTTGTTCTTCACCTCGATCCTGTCCGGCACGGTGGTCGGCAGGACCGGGCGCTACCGGTATTTCCCGATCGCCGGGACCGCCGTCATGGCCGTGGGCCTGTTCCTGATGTCGACCATGGACGCGAACACCTCGGTCTGGCTGCAGTCGCTGTACATGCTGATCCTCGGTCTGGGCATCGGCCTGGCCATGCAGGTGCTCACCATCGCGGTGCAGAACAGCGTGCCGTACGCCGATCTCGGCACCGCGACCTCGGGGGTGACCTTCTTCCGGACCATCGGCAGCGCCTTCGGCACCACCGTGTTCGGCACCCTGTACTCCAACCAGATCGGCCCGAATCTCGGTGCGGCGGTTGCCGAGTCGAAGGTGCCGCCGGAGGTCGCGCAGAATCCGGAGGCGCTGCGGCAGCTGCCGCGCGATCAGGCGCTGCCGATCATCGACGCCTACGCCACCTCCATCGACTACGTCTTCCGGTGGGTCGTGCCCGTCGCGGTGCTCGGCTTCCTGGTGGCCTGGCTGCTCAAGGAGGTGCCGCTGCGCGACAGCGCGCGCGGTGAGGCCGGGGACGTGGGCGAGGGCTTCGCGGTGCCCGACTCCGGCGACCGCGCGGTGCAGTTGGAGCGCGCGGTGGCGCAGGTGCTGCGCAAACTTCGCGACAACGCCGTCCCGGATCCGGGCATCCTGGCCGCCGCGGGCAGTTCGCTCAGCCGGGACGAGGCGTGGGCGCTGGGCCAGGTGCGGATCTATCAGAAGCTGCGCGGCGCGGCGACCGTCGGCGACATCGCCCGCACGCACTGGGTGCCCGCCGAACTCGTGGAGCCGGTGTACGCCAAGGCCGAACGCGAGGGTCTGCTGCGGCGGGACGGGAACGACCTCGAACTCACCGACCGCGGGCTGCGCGAGGTGGACCGGGTGCGCGCGGCCTGGAAGCGGTGGCTCGAAACCCAGTTGGAGGACTGGGATCTCACCGATCCGAAGGACCGCGCGCTGCTCGATCAGGCGCTGGAGAACATCGCCGGCAAGCTGCTCGACGAGGCGGACCGCCCGGACGCGCTGCCCGCCCGCCGCTGAGACAGCGGCTCGCGGAACGCCGGGCGGACAGCCCATCTCGGGCGTTCCGAGCGGCCGGGATGGTCCCCGGCCCGCTCGGAACGCATCGGATCGCCGGGGCGGCTAGACGCCGAGGCGCTCGGGCCGCACCGGGGCATCCCAGTCGATCCGGAAGCGCTGCTCGGCCCCGAACACCTTCTCCGGGTTCATCATCCGGAACATCACCGGCATCAGCGCGGACATCATCCGGCGCGCGACCGGACCGGCGGCCTTGGTGCTGTTGGTGCGCGCCACCCGGGCCGCGACCGCTTCCACCCGGGGCCGGCGCAGGGCCTCGTAGGCGGCGAAAGCCGCTGCCGGATCACCGATGTCGCGCAGGCAGCGCGCCAGCTCGATACCGCTCTCGATAGCCAGCGACGCACCCTGTCCGGAACTGTTGGACGGTGCGTGCACCGCGTCGCCGGTGAGGACCATCCGCCCGCGCCACCAGTTCGGCACCCGCGGCATGATGTACAGCCCGCCGACCACCTCGAGGTCCTCCGGCCGGGTCCGGCGTACCAGTTCCGCGCCCGGGTTGTCCTGGGCGTAGGTCTCGCGCAGGATCTCCAGCCACCGCTCGGCCGGGATCGCTCGCGCCTCGGTGAGCGAGAGCTTGCGCTCGTGCGGCAGGTTCGCGCCCCACATCACCCGCCCGTCCGGCATGGAGCCGTACAGGTAGTAGGCCCGCCGCCCGAAGGCGAAAGTCATACTCTCCGGCGGCAATTCGAGGTCGCAGGTGGTGTACGCGCCGAAGCCGAGCATGCGCAGGTAGGTCGGTCCGGGGGCCTGCGGGTCGACCAGCGTCCGCGTGGCCGAATGAATGCCGTCGGCGCCGATCAGCACGTCGGCGGTGGCGGTGGAGCCGTCGGCGAACCGCGCGGTGACGCCGTCGGCGCGCTCGTCCACCCCGATCAGCCGCCGCCCGTACTCGATCACGACGCCCTGGGCGACGGCGTGCTCGTGCAGGACCCGGTGCAGGTCCGGCCGGTCGACCAGGCGCAGCGGTTCCACCCCGTCGAGCCGGGGCAGGTCGACGTGTTTGGCGCCGATGGCGGCGGCCTGGGCGCTGAACGGCGCGGCCACGGCGCGAATCGCGTCGCCGACGCCGATGACGTCGAGGGCCGCCAGGCCGTTCGGCGCCAGCGCCAGGTTGGAGCCGATGCTGTGGGCGGGGCCGGGATAGGCCTCGTACACCCGGGTGTCGATGCCCGCGCGGTGCAGGGCGGCCGCGGTCACCGGACCGGAGATGCCGCCGCCGATGACCATGGCGGAGCGCACGCGGGCAGAGTTGATGAGGGACATGGGTTTTCTCCCTGGGTATCGAAGAAGATCGTTTACCCGAATCCCCGCGCGCGCGGCGAAGCCAGTTATCCTGTAGTTGCCAAACTCGGAGCCGAGTTCGCCTGCACGAACGAGGTTCGGGACTGTGCACATCCGGGTCTCGGCGGTCGTGTTGCAGCACGCTCGCCGGGGCCCGGTCTATCGAGAATTCGTATCCGGCGGCTGCGCCCCGGGCGTTCCTCCCTCCACCTCGATGACGACCTCGGCCGGGGTTGCCCCGGCTCGATGCCACTCGCGCCACGTCCCGATCTCCGGGAAGGTGCCATCGGCGAGGGCGTCGCGCGTCGTGCGCGCCCAGTGCGCCTCGGCCTCCAGCATGGCCAGTTCGTACTCGTCCTCGATGAGGAACAGGCGCGGCAAAGTGCCTTCCAGCGTGGACAATTGGGCGCGCTGCTCGGCGATCGTGCGCTCCAGCGCGGTGATTCGCGTTCCGAGCAACTCCACGACATCGTCCGGGGGCAGCGCCGCGAGCACCGACAGGCCCGCCATGAAGGGCCGCTGTTCGGGCATGGGGGTGGAGATGAGTTCCCGTGCCCAGTCGGCGAGTTCGGCGCGACCGGCGCCGGTGATGCGGTAGATGGTGCGCTCGGGGCGCGCGCCGTCGCGCTCGCTGCCCGCGATCTCCAGGAAGCCGTGCTTGGTGAGGTTGTCCACCACGGTGTAGAGCGAGCCCCATTTGACGCCCATGTCGCGGTCCTTGCCCCACGCCCGCAATCGGGCAGCGATCTCGTAGCGGTGCATGTCCCCGGTGGCGAGCACCGAGAGTACGGCCAGGGCCATGAGATTGCCGACCTTGCGTTTGCGGGCCATCCGCGCGCCTCCTTACTCGTCTACGAATATACGTCTACGAGTATTCGGGAGCAAGGGGTGGACCGACGGCCCGGCGGCATGTGCGCCGGGCTCGGGGGCGATGCTGCTCAATCCCGGGCGAACCGCGCCCGCAGCAGGTCGGCGGTGGGCCGGTCGGCGGGCAGGAACGCCTCCAGGTGCAACTCGGCCAGGGTGATGTCGGTCGCGGTGGCGAACGAGGTCAGGGTGGTGATCAGCCGCAGTTCGGCGTCGTCGTGCCGCAGCCGTAGCGGCACGGCGAATCCGAGATGGTTCGGGCCGGGATCGGCCGGCGGCAGATAGCCGGTCAGTTCGGCGATGAGCGCGTCCAGCTCCGGATCCGGACTGTGCGCGGCGCGATTGCGCAGGCTGTCGACGATGTGCCTGCCCCATTCGGGCAGATTCAGCACCCGGGGCGCGAGACCCGCCGGATGCAGGGCCAGGCGCAGGACGTTCACCGGCGCGGTCAGCAGGTCGGGCGCGCAGCCCGCGGTCAGCAGCTCGAACGCGGCATTGGCGGCCACCAGCACCCCGTACGGGCGGGTGACGACCGCCGGGTAGGGCAGGTGCCCGTGCAGGATGGTCTCGACGGCCTCCCGTATCGCGCCGAGTTCCGGTGCGTCCAAAGCGGATTCGGGGAAGGCCGGGGCATAGCCGGCGGCCAGCAACAGGGTGTTGCGCTCGCGCAGGGTCAGGCCGAGCGATTCCGCCAGGCGCACCACCATGGTCCGCCCCGGATGCGAGCGGCCCTGCTCCAGGAAGCTCAGGTACCGCTGACTGGTCTCGGCCCGGATCGCGAGGTCGAGCTGGCTGATCCGGCGCAGCGACCGCCACCGGCGTAGTTGCTGTGCGAAGGGGCTCGCCGCCACCGCCATGATCGTCATCCCTCCACTGTGTGCGCGGTCGCGCCGCGCCGCGATTCCCCGGAGGGAATGACGGCTGCTGCCCCCGGATCATTCCCTCCGGGGAATCGCGGCGGCGCCCGGGCGCCGCACACACTCGGTGCCATGAGCAACGAACTCGATCAACGCACTCCCGATGTCGGCACTTCCCTTGCGGCGGAGGTGCTTCCGGCAACCGACTCGAACGAGGCCCGGGCCTACCGGGCGGAACCGCTGCGCGGCCTGGACGGCCTCGTGCTCGGCACCCGGCCGGTGCCGCGTCCCGGCCCGGGGCAGGTCGTGGTCCGGGTCCGCGCCACCTCGCTCAATCGCCGCGATCTCATGCTGCTCGAGGGTTCCTATCCGGTTCCGCTGACCCCGGGCATCGTGCCGCTGGTCGACGGCGTCGGCGAGGTGGTCGCCGTGGGCGCGGGGGTGCGCCGGGCCGCGCTCGGGGATCGCGTCTCGGGTACCTACTTCGTCGCCTGGAACGACGGCCCGCAGACACTCGCCCTCGCCTATCAGCAGTACGGCGCCAACAACGCGGGCTGGCTGGCGGATTACATTGTGCTCGAAGAGGATTCGGTCGTGCACGTGCCCGCGCATCTGACCGATGTGGAGGCCGCCGCCATGACCTGTGCCGGTCTGGTCGCCTGGTCGGCGCTGACCAAGCCGGTGCCGGTGGGGCCGGGGGAGACGGTGCTGACCGTCGGCACCGGACCGGTGGGGCTGTTCGCCGTCCAGTTCGCGAAACTGCTGGGCGCGCGGGTCATTTCGATCACGTCCTCCGGTGCCAAGGCGGCTCGGCTGCGTGCGCTCGGTGCCGACGAGGTCGTCGATCGTTCCGTCACCCCGGCCTGGGAGCAGGTGGTCCTGGACCACACGGGTGGCGACGGGGTGGAGCACGTGGTGGACGCGGTCGGTCTGCTCACCCTGCCGAAATCCCTTGCGGCAGCGGCCTACAACGCGCAGGTGACCCTGATCGGCGCGTTTCCCGCGCCGCCGGGCACCGAACCGGCCGACCCGCTCGGCGGCAAGTTCCTGTCGGTGCGCCGCATCGCCGTGGGCAGCCGCGCCGACCACGAGGCCATGAACGCGGCCGTCGCCGCGCACCGCCTGCGCCCGGTCGTCGACCGCGTCTTCCCGTTCGACGAGGCGATCGACGCGTACCGCTACTTCGCCGGCCAGGACCCGTTCGGCAAGGTGGTCATCACCGTCGACTGACCGGGGCACGATCATCGGCGAACTTTCGGCAATGCTGCTCAATAGATATTGAGCTGGAATATTTCGTGCCCGTCGAGCGCATTCAGGTTTTCGGCAAACCTGTGTACGGTGCGGAGAAGTACGAGCTTTTCGGATCGGCGGCAGCGCTGCTCGAACGAAGGAGTTCCGCGGTGGCACCGAGCACCATGCAGGAGAAACCCCCTGCGAGACCGAACAACGACGGCACCCCCGGCGTCACCGAGCCGGGGGAGATGTCGGTGCGGGCGGTGATCGTCATGGGCGCGCTCGCCATCGGCATCGCCTGTCTGCTGGTCGGCGGCGGCCTGCGCGCCGGGCTCGGGGGTTCTCCCGGCGGGGCCGAATCGTCCACGACCACCCCCGGATCCAAGTCCTCGACCACCCAGCCGGTCGATTCCGTGCCACCGCCCGCTCCCGCGCCCGAGCCCCCGCCTCCGCCGCCGCCCGCGCCGGAGCCGCCCCCGCCGGTGGAAGCGCCGCCGCCCGCTCCCGAACCCGAACAGCAGTACATTCCGCCCGCCCCGGCCGAGGCCCCGCCGCCCGAGCCCGCGCCGCCGCCGGAACCCCCGCCCCCGCCGCCGCCCCCGGTGGTTCCGGACATCCTCGCCCCGATCCTGCCGTTCCTGCTGCCCCCGCCACCGCCCCCGCCGCCCGCCCCGTAGGAGGTAGACCGCCATGCTCGGTAGCGTTCACGAATCGACGCCGGCCGACGAGGGCGACATCGATCCCCGGGCACTGGGCACGGTGGCCCTGGCCTCCGGCCTGATGGTGCTGGCGATCGGCGCGGGCGTGCTGCTCACCCGCTCCGGCGACACCGGCGCGGCCGAGTCGACCCCGACGGTCGCCCCGCCCCGGAACACCGCCCCCGCGTTGGTGATTCGGGTGCCCCAGGCCCCCGTCGCCGGGGTGCCGACGATGGTCGGGGTCCCGCCCGTCGCCGGCATCCCGCCGGTGGATGGTGTGCCACCCGTTGCCGGCGTACCGCCGGTGGCCGGTGTACCGCCCATCGAAGCGGTGCCGCCGGTCGACGGCGTGCCGCCGATCCCCGCCCCGCCGCCCCTGGACGGCGTGCCGCTCCCACCCATGGGAGAGGCCGCCGAGGCCGGCGTGCTGCCACCCCTCGACGAGCCCACGCCCGTGGAACCCGCTACGCCGCACCCGGTGGATCCGCCGATCCTGTTGCCGCTGCCCTGATTTCGGCGCAGCCCGCCGGCTGCGTCTAGATCCCCGAGACGTCGGCGATCTGTCCGATGCCGTACGTCACGGCCATGGCCAGCGCGCCGCCGACCACCACGCGCAGCACCGCACGCCGCGGATCGCTGCGACCCAGGCGGGCGCTCACCGTCCCGGTGACGGCCAGGGCGACGAGAACCGCCACGAAGGTCACCGGGATCCGGTACGACACCGGCGGGAGCAGGATCGCGAGGAGGGGGAGCAGCGCGCCGAGGGTGAAGGCCACCGCGGAGGACAGCGCCGCGTGCCACGGGTTGGTGAGTTCGGTCGGATCCAAACCCAATTCGGCTTCGGCGTGCGCGCGGAAGGCGTCGTGCTCGGTGAGCTCGGCGGCCACCCGGCGCGCGGTCTCGGGGGACAGGCCCTTGCCCTGGTAGATCTGCGCCAGTTCGGCGAGTTCGTAGTCCGGTGATTCGGCGAGTTCGCGCCGCTCCTTCGAGAGCAGCGCGCGTTCACTGTCGCGCTGGGTGCTCACCGAGACGTACTCACCGGCCGCCATCGAGATCGCGCCCGCGCTGAGTCCGGCGATGCCCGCGGTGAGAATCGCGGAGGTTCCGGTGTTCGCCGCGGCGACGCCCACCACCAGCCCGGCGGTGGAGACGATGCCGTCGTTGGCCCCGAGCACCCCGGCCCGCAGCCAGTTCAGCCGGGTGGCCAGCCCCTCGGTCGAATGGGGCTCGTGCGGATGAACCTGCCCGTCCGAATCGGTCGTATCGGTCACGCGAAAAGCCTAGGCGTCCGGCCGGGCCGATCGACGCGACGGCACGCCGCCATGATGTTGCCCACAGTGACGCGCCCGGTGCCGGGCACCGGGCGCACCCGGCGTTCGCACAGGTGGGCCGGGGTGTCGCCGGGCCCCGGCGATCGGCGACGCGCCAGGGCTCCTCACCAGCACGATTGCCGGGCGATGTCCGAATTTGGATAGGATCCTCTCGACTTCCCGTCGACGTCCCGCCGACCATCGGAGCCGATTTGCTGCCAGTCCTGCTCGCACTCGCGTTCGCCGCCTTGGCTGCGCCGTGGTGCGTCCGGGTCTTCGGTCGCGACGCCTTCTTCGGTCTGGCCCTCGTCCCCGCCGCGGGTTTGGGCTGGGTCATCGCGAATTGGGGCTCCACGCAACAGGTTCGGATCGAGTGGGCGCCCGAGATCGGCATGAACATCGATCTCCGCTTCGATTCGCTCGCCGCGATCATGGCCAGTCTGGTGCTCGGCGTGGGCGCGCTGATCCTGGCCTACTGCGCCAGATACTTCGAGAACGACGAACCCCGTCTGGGGGTGTTCGCGGGTCTGCTCACCGCCTTCGCGTGCGTCATGTTCGGCCTGGTGACCAGCGACAACATGCTGCTGCTCTTCACCTTCTGGGAACTGACGACGGTGCTGTCGTTCCTGCTGGTCGGGCACTACGCCGACCGCCCGGACAGCCGGCGCGCCGCCATCCAGGCGCTGCTGGTGACGGGTGCGGGCGGGCTGGCGATGCTGGTCGGCATCGTCATCCTGGGCGAGGCCTACGGCAGCTACCTGCTCTCGGATCTGCTCGCCGCGCCCGAGATGCCCACCGGCACCGCGGTCGATGCCGCGGTCGTGCTGGTGCTGGTGGGCGCGCTGAGCAAGTCCGCGCTGATCCCGCTGCACTTCTGGCTGCCCGGCGCCATGGCCGCGCCGACCCCCGTGAGCGCCTACCTGCACGCCGCCGCCATGGTGAAGGCCGGTGTCTACCTGGTGGCCCGGCTGGCCCCGGTCTTCTCCGAGTCACCGCTGTGGCATCCGCTGGTGCTCGGGCTGGGCGTGACGACCATGGTGCTGGCCGGAATTCGAGCACTCCAGGTCACCGACCTGAAACTGGTGCTCGCCTTCGGCACGGTCAGCCAACTCGGATTCCTGGTGCTGCTGGTCGGCATCGGCACCCCCGGCGCGGCGCTGGCCGGTATGACGCTGGTGGTGGCGCATTCGCTGTTCAAGGCGTGCCTGTTCATGGTGGTCGGCATCATCGATCACAGCGCGGGCACCCGGGACCTGCGGCGACTGACCGGCATCGGCCGCCGCGAACCGGCGCTGCTCGGCGTGGCGGCCCTGGCCGCGCTGAGCATGGCCGGTATCCCGGTCCTGCTCGGATTCGTCGGCAAGGAAGCCGCGCTCGGCGCGATCCTGGACGCCGGGAATCTCACCGATGTCAGCCGAATCCTGTTGTGCGCCGGTGTGGTAGCGGGCTCGACCCTGACCGTCGCCTACAGCGCGCGCTTCGTCTGGGGCGCCTTCGCCGACAAGCCGAGCGCCGCGGACGTCGAGTTCGCCGACTGGCACCGCCCGGGCGCGCTCTTCCTCGCCCCGGCCGCCGTGACCGCGGTCGCAGGTCTGCTCGGCGGCCTCGTGGCGCCCTGGATCGACGGGCTCATCCGGCCCTACGCGGAGACCCTGTCCGGTCACGAGCCCGAGCACCTCGCCCTCTGGCACGGCTTCACCGTGCCGCTCGCGCTCACCGCGGGCATCATCGCCGCCGGTGTCGCGGTGTTCGTCTACTTCGGCCGCGGCGGTGAGTCCACCCGCTCGCTGCTCGGCAACGCCGACCGCGTCTACGACGCCACCCTGCGCGGCATGGACCGGCTCTCGCTGCGTATGACCGGATCGGTGCAGCGCGGTTCGCTGCCGCTGAGCCAGGCCACCATCCTCGGCACCATGGTGGTGCTGCCCGCGGTGATCCTGGCGACCGGCACGCGCACGGGAGTCGAACTGCGCCTGTGGGATTCGCCGCTGCAACCGGCCATCGGCGCGATCATGGCGGCCATGGCGATCAGCGCGACGATGCTGCGCAACAGGCTCGCCAGCGTGCTCGTCGTCGGCGTCACCGGCTACGGCTCGGGCGTGCTGTTCGCCCTGCACGGCGCACCCGACCTCGCGCTCACCCAGGGCCTGGTGGAAACCCTCACCCTGGTGGTCTTCGTCCTGGTGCTGCGGGCGTTCCCCGCCGAGATCGAGGACAGCCGCACCGCGAGTTTCAAGGTGCGCCGGGCGCTGCTCGCGGCGGGCGTGGGCGCCACCGTCGCGGTGCTGGCGGGTTTCGCCATCGCGGCGCGCACGGCCGAGCCGATCTGGCATCTGATCCCGGCCGCCGCCTACGAGGGCGGCGGCGGCAAGAACGCGGTCAACGTGCTGCTGGTCGACATTCGCGCGTGGGACACCCTCGGCGAGGTCTCGGTGCTGATCGTGGCCGCGACCGGCGTGGCCTCCCTGGTCTTCCGCAATCGCCGCTACGGCGCCGCCCCCCGCGCCGCGGACTCGCCCGACTACAACCCGGATCTGCCGAGCTGGCTGCCCGCCGGCCGGCTCGTGGCCCGCGAGAAGCGGTCCATGGTCCTGCAGCTCACCACCCGCCTGGTGTTCCCGACCATCATGGTGCTGTCGGTCTACTTCTTCTTCGCCGGGCACAACGCGCCCGGCGGCGGCTTCGCGGGCGGACTCATCGCCGGCTTGGCGCTGACCCTGCGGTATCTGGCCGGCGGCCGCTACGAGCTGGGAGAGGCCCTGCCGGTGGACGCCGGGCATCTGCTCGGCGCGGGCCTGACCCTCGCGGCGGGCACCGCCACCACCTCGCTGCTGCTGGGCGCGCCGCCGCTGTCCTCGGCGATCATCGAGTTCACCCTGCCGGTGTTCGGGCAGATCAAATTGGTGACCGCGCTGTTCTTCGATCTCGGCGTCTATCTGATCGTCGTCGGTCTGGTGCTCGATGTACTGCGCAGCCTGGGCGCGCGTCTGGACATCGAGCTCGGCGACACGACCGACGACGACACCGAGACGGCGCAGGAAGGTGCCCGAGCATGAGCGGTCGAATCCGATGAGCGCCAACCTGACCCTGCTGATCCTGATCGGCGTACTGACCGCCTGCGGGGTCTACCTCATCCTGGAACGCGCCATCTCCAAGATGCTGCTGGGCATGATCCTGGTCGGCAACGCGGTGAACCTGCTGCTGCTGGCGGTCGGCGGGCCGGACGGCGCTCCGCCCATCCGCGGCTACACCGATGCCACCGACACCGAGATGGCCGATCCGCTGGCCCAGGCCATGGTGCTCACCTCGATCGTCATCACCATGGGCCTGGCGGCGTTCGTGCTCGCGCTGTCCTATCGCGCGTACATGCTCACCACGACCGATGACGTCCAGGTCGACGAGGCCGACGCCGAGGTCGCCGCCCGGCGCGAGGGAGAGGACCCGGAAGATTGACCGTGTCACCGGACCTCATCCGCGTGCTGGCGCCGCTCCCGGTGCTGGTGCCGCTGCTCGCCGCGGCCGCCACCCTGGTCTTCGGCCGCATGCCCAATCTGCAACGCGCCGTGATGCTCTCGGCCCTGACCGCCCAGGTCGTCATCAGCGCGCTGCTGCTGATGCTCGCCGATCAGCACGGCACCGTCGCCCTGCAGGTCGGCGGCTGGGACTTCCCGATCGGCATCACGCTCGTGGTGGATCGACTATCGGCGGCCATGCTGCTGGTCTCGGCGATCGTGCTGCTGTCGGTCTCGCTGTACGGCTCCGGCCAGCGCCTGCGCGACAGCGGTGACGATCAGCCCACCTCGATCTACCGGCCCACGTATCTCATTCTGACGGCGGGCATCTCGGGCGCCTTCCTGGCCGGCGACCTGTTCAACCTGTACGTCGGCTTCGAGATTCTGCTGGCCGCCTCCTACGTGCTGCTCACCGTGGGCGCGACCACCGAGCGCATTCGCGCGGGCGTCACCTACGTGCTCGTGTCCATGCTGTCCTCGCTGATCTTCCTGATCGGCATCGCGCTCATCTACGCGACGGTCGGCACGCTGAACATGGCGCAGATCGCCGAGCGCACGGGCGTGGTGCCCGAGGGCATTCGCACCGCGGCCTTCGCGGTGCTGCTGGTGGCCTTCGGCGTCAAGGCCGCGATCTTCCCGCTGTCGAACTGGCTGCCGGACTCCTACCCGACCGCGCCCGCGCCGGTGACCGCCGTGTTCGCCGGGCTCCTCACGAAGGTCGGCGTCTACGCGATCATCCGCACCTACACGCTGTGGTTCCCCGACGGCGGGCTGAACGCGCTGCTCATGGTGAGCGGTCTGCTCACCATGCTCGTCGGCATCCTGGGCGCCATCGCGCAGAACGACATTCGCCGCGTGCTGTCCTTCACGCTGGTCAGCCATATCGGCTACATGGTCTTCGGTATCGGGCTGACCTCGCAGGCCGGTCTGGCCGGCGCGGTCTACTACGTCGCGCACCACATTCTGGTGCAGACGGCCCTGTTCCTGGTGGCCGGCCTGATCGAGCGGCAGGGCGGTTCCACCTCGCTGCGCCGGCTCGGCGGACTGGCCGCGGCGAGCCCGGTGCTGGCCGTGCTGTTCCTGATCCCGGCGCTCAATCTCGGTGGCATTCCGCCCTTCTCGGGCTTCATCGGCAAGGTCGCGCTGCTGCGCGCGGGTGTGCTGGACGGCAGCGTGCTGGCCTGGGTGCTGGTCGGCGGTTCGGTGGTCACCAGCCTGCTCACGCTCTACGTGGTCGCGCGCATGTGGTCGAAGGCGTTCTGGCGCCCGCGATCCCAGGCCCCGGAGGGTCATCTCGCGGCGGCCGGGACACCCACGCTCATCGAGGACAGCACCGACGTCAGCTGGGACGACCGCGTGGACCCCGGCCGGATTCCGGCGCTGATGGTGTTGTCGACCGGTGCGCTGGTCGCGGTGAGCCTGAGCCTGACGATCTTCGCCGGCCCGATCCTCGGCATCGCCGATCGCGCCGCCTCCGATCTGCACGATCCCGCGGTCTACATCACGGCGGTGCTGGGAGGTGACGCCGATGCGGATCGATAGTTCGAGCGTCATCCGGATCGGCCTGATCGGCTGGCTCGCGGTGGTCTACACGGCGCTGTGGGGCGATCTGACCGTCGCCAATCTCCTTGCGGGACTGGTGATCGGCTTCGTGATCGTCTACGGGCTGCCGCTGCCGCGACTGCCGGTCTCGGGACGGCTGCGCCTGCTGCCGCTGATCGAATTGATCGCCGTCAGTACGTATTACGCGCTGCTGTCCAGCGTGCAGGTGGCCTGGTACGCGATCCGGCCTTCGCCGCCACCGGTTTCCGGCGTGCTGCGGATCGGCCTGACCACCGACTCGGACCTGGTGCTGGTGCTGTGGGCCGATGTCATGAACCTGATTCCCGGCACGATGGTGCTGGAACTGGATCGTAAGGCGTGCGTCGCCGAGGTCCATGTCCTGGACGTCAGTCCGGCGACGGTGCGCAGCTTCTACACCCAGGCGCTGCGGGTCGAACAGATGCTCATCGCCTCGTTCGAGCGCCCGATTCCCCGACCGGTGAGGAAGTGATCCGATGGCACCCGTAGTCGCTGTCATTGCCGCGGTGTTACTCGTCGCCGCGGCCGTCATCACCAGCTACCGCATTCTGGCGGGTCCCTCGACCCTGGACCGGGTGCTGGGCATCGACTCGCTCATGGCCATCGCGTCCTGCGGGCTGGCGACCTACGCGGCGTTCAGCCGCAACACCACCGTGGTGCCCGCGATCGTCGCCCTGTCCCTGGTCGGCTTCCTCGGTTCGGCGGCGGTCACGCGTTTCCGGGTGCGTGACGACCGATGACGACCCTGCTGACCTGGCTCTCGGCGATCCTGATCCTGTCGGGTTCGGTGCTCGCGCTGACCGCGGCGATCGGCATCGTCCGCTTTCCCGACTCCCTCATGCGCATGCACGCGGCCAGTAAGCCGCAGGTCGTGGGTCTGGTGCTGGTGCTGTCCGGCACCGCGATCGAGATTCGCGACAATCGCGACATGTGGATGATCATCCTGGTCATCCCCTTCACCATGCTCACCGCGCCGGTGATCGGCCATCTGCTCGGCCGAACGGCGTACCGCGAGAACACGAATCGCGGCGAGTTGCGGCCGGTCGACAGGTCCGGCGAGTAGGTCTCACGCGTTCGGGCGGTCGACGCGTTCCCTCTGTGAACCGCGCGGGTTCGGTGTGAACCGCGCGCTGCCCGCGCCCGATCGGGCGGCCCGATTCTGGATAGCTGCCAGTTCACTACTTTCGCGGTTTGGTATGGCCGGACGCCCCGAAGCGGGTGCGCGGGGAGTTCGCCCCGCGGGCGTTCCGCACCCCGTTCATAGCCATTCCGGTCTGATAACACGTTGCAGAATCCCAGGTCACATCACGGAAATGTCCACTGAGCGGGAATGTAGCCAGGGGTACTGGTCGGTAACTTAGAGGTCTGCATCACACCTCGAGCCGATTTGTTGTAACCGGGCGTAACCATTAGCTTTGATGGCAGGCAGTGTTGCCGATCACGGAGAAGAAGATTTGAACCTCGTCACCCGGCGTCGGCTCCGACGTCTCGCCGCAGCAGTCCCGCACCGTTCCGCGGGGTCTTCGAGAACTTCGGTCCGAGGATGACCCGGACCCTGCCGGGCGAGCGCGTACGCAAGACCTCCGCCGCTCGCATCGTGCGCGACAACTTCTCCGGAACCGCGGTCGCGTCGCTGCGCACCTTCGGCCGGGCCGCGGGCATCGCCCAGGAAGCGGTGACCGGCACCTTCAGCGATATCGCGCGCGGGAAGTTCCAGTGGAAGGAAGCCATCCTGCAGGCGTGGCGGCTGGTCACGGTCACCGCGATTCCGGCCATCCTGATGGCGATCCCGTTCGGCGTGATCGTCTCGGTACAGGTGGGCAACCTCATCCACACCCTGGGCGCGGACTCGCTGCTCGGCGCGACCGGCGGCCTCGGGGTCATCAAGCAGGGCGCGCCCCTGGCCACCGGCTTCCTGCTGGGCGGCGCGGGCGCGGCGGCCCTGGCCGCGGATCTCGGGGCGCGGACCATCCGCGAGGAGATCGACGCGCTGAACACCATGGGCATCAGCCCGATTCATCGCCTGGTCATCCCGCGCATGGTGGCCATGCTGGTGGTCGCGCCGCTGCTGAACGTGCTCATCATCTTCGTCGGCGTGCTGGCCGGGTACGTGGTCGCCATCGGCGGGCAGAACGTGACCCCGGGTAGCTACTGGGCCACCTTCGGCTCCTTCACCACCACCGCCGACGTATGGATCTCGCTGTTCAAGGCCGTCATCTTCGGCTTCATCGTGGTGATCATCGCCTGCCAGCGCGGGCTCGAGGCCAAGGGCGGCCCGCGCGGGGTCGCCGACGCGGTGAACGCCGCCGTCGTGCTCTCGGTGGTCTCCATCGTGACCGTGAACCTGGTCGCCACGCAGATCACCGCCATGTTCCTGCCCACGAGGCTGGCCTGATGTCCGCGACCTACGTCCCGAAGGGACTGCACTGGGCCGCGCGCTTCTACCACCGCCGGGGACTGCTGCTGCGCCGCGTCGAGGGCCTGGGCTTCGTGCTCGCCTTCGTCTGGCAGGTGCTTTCGTCGATTCCGTTGACGCTGAAGCGGTATCGCGACGAGACCATGCGGGCCATCACCAACATGACCTGGGGCCGCGGCTCGATCATCGTCGGCGGCGGGACCGTGCCGATGATGATCGTGCTCGGCATGGTCATGGGCGCCTCGGTGGCCGTGGAATCCTTCGCGACCCTGGACATGCTCGGCATGGGCCCGGTGACCGGCCTGGTCTCGGCCTACGCCACCACGCGCGAACTCGCGCCCATCGCCGCCGCCATCGGGTTCGCCGCGCAGGCGGGCTGCCGCATGACCGCCGAGATCGGCTCGATGCGCATCTCCGAGGAGATCGACGCGATCGAATCGCTGGGCCTGCGCTCGGTGCCGTTCGTGGTGACCACCCGCGTGCTGGCGGGCGCGGTCGCCATCGTGCCGACCTTCCTCATCGCGCTCATCCTGTCGTACCTGTCCTGCCGCGGGCTCATCACGCTCGTGCACGGGTCGTCGGCGGGCGTGTACGACCATTACTTCTTCCAGTTCGTCTCCGGCTTCGATGTGATCGCGGCGGTGGTGAAGGTGGCCATCTTCGCCGTCGTCGTGATCCTGATCCACTGCTACTACGGGTTCTTCGCCACCGGCGGTCCCGAGGGTGTGGGCATCGCCTCGGGTAAAGCGGTGCGCGCGAGTTCGGTGGCGATCATCGCCCTGGACATGGTGCTCTCGCTCGCGCTGTGGGGATTCAACTCGGCCATCACGTTCACGGGGTAGGGGATGCCGAACTACGGAATGCCCGGCGTCGCCGTGGATCGCAAGCGATCCATGGCCGTCGGAGCCATCGCGGTGGCGCTGGTGCTCGCGGTCGCCGCGAGCTGGGCGCTGTACCGCGCACAGAAAGCCGAAGTGGGCCTTGCGGTCACGTTGCGCACCGAGCAGATCGGCGACGGCGTGCTCGTGGGCACCGAGGTGCGCTCGAACGGCGTGCTCGTCGGCGAGGTCACCGACATCACCCCGGACCGGCACGGCACCCAGCGCATCGAACTGCGCCTGGACGACGCCAAGCTGTTCGGGCTCGACGACAGCCTGCGGGTGGACTACGCGCCCGCGAACCTGTTCGGCATCAGCGAGATCGACCTGCGGCGCGGTCCCGGCGGCGCTCCGCTGCGCGCGGGTGCGCTCATCGATCTGACCGGCGCCAAGGCGAGCGACGTCTACGACGCCACCATGGGCTCGATCCTGCGCAGTGCCTCGCGGGTCGGCGATTCGGTGCTGACCCCGCAGATGGCCTCGGTCATCGCGCAGGCCGCGGCCGACACCGAGGCGCTCATGCCGCTGGCGCAGGCGCTCATCACCGCGACCCGCACGGTCGCGGACAACCAGACGATGCCGCTGTCACGGCTGGTGGGTGAGCTGGGCCCGGCCTTCGACGGCGGCGGCCGGTTCGCCGGCGCGACCGTCCAGGCGGTGGACATGATCCTGAGCATGCAGCGCCTGGAGAGCAATCGGGCGGAGTACGACGCGGGCCTGGCGATCGTCACCCAGCAGCTGCTGCCCACGCTGGCGGGCACGCTCGGCACCGCGGGCACCGAATTGTCCGGTCTCACCGACATGCTCGCGCCGGTGCTGACCATGCTGGCCCAGATGCTGCCGCGCCCACAGCAATCCGCGGCCGAGCTGCGCACGCTGCTGCAGCGGTTGCACGCGGCGATGCCCGACGACGGGCAGGGGCCGGTGCTGAATCTCGAGGTCGATCTGCACGGCGTGCCCGCCGTCGCGGTGCCGCTGCTGGGAGGTGTGCGATGACGGTCAAGGGTGCGGCCTGGCGGCTGGGCCTGTTCGCCGCGGTGATCGGGGTGGTGCTCAGCCTGGTGCTCACGGCCATCTCCCGGCCGGTCTCGGGGGAGACCGAGAACCACGAGGCCCTGTTCACCGACGCCAACGGCCTCAAGGTCGGCGACGACGTGCGCATGTACGGCGTGCAGGTCGGCAAGATCAAGGAGATCGAACTCGCGGGCGCGCAGGCGCTGGTGCGGCTCTCGGTCAAGACCGACGCCCCGATCTACGACAACAGCAAGCTGGCCATTCGCTACCAGAACCTCACGGGGCAGCGGTACATCGATCTGCAGCAGCAGCCGGCGCCCGGGACCCGCCTGGCCGCGGACTCCCGGATCGGCACCGATCGCACCGTGCCGTCCTTCGACGTGACCAGCCTGTTCAACGGCCTGAAGCCGGTGCTGGCCACCATTTCCCCGGAGTCCATCAATCAGTTCAGCGCCAGCATGGTCGCGCTGATCGAGGGCGACGGCAGCGGCATCGGCCCGGCCATGGACGCCATCGGCAAGCTCGCCGCCCACGTGGAGAACCGGCAGCAGGTCATCGGGACGCTGATCCGCAACATGTCCGATCTGGACGATCGGCTCAGCGGCCGCATCCACTACCTGGTGCCGCTGCTGGCGCGGCTCAGCGACATCTTCGAAGCGCTGCAGGCCAACATCGGCGGGCTCGCGCAGTTCGCCATGACCGCGCCGTCGGTCCTGGGCCCCATCGACAGTCTGCTGCGCACGCTCGGCATCAGCAGCGGAAACGACGTGGACGCGCTGATCCGGCAGATCTTCCCCGACGCCCGCGAGGCGGTCGAGGTGTTCGGCAGGCTGCCCGCGGTGCTGACGGCGGCCGACGCCGCGGCCCCCGCGAACGCCACCGGCTGGAAGCCGGTGTGCGCCAAGGGCAATGCCGAACTGCCGGAGCTGGTGCAGGTGCTGATCTCGGGACAGCGGGTGGCGATATGCAACGGATGAGTCTCGAGCGCCTGCGCGCGGCGCTGCGGCGCGGGGACATGGTCATCGACGACGGCACCCGCAAGCGGCGCGAACTGCGCCGCGGCGTGATCGGCGCGGTCCTGCTGGTCGCGGCGCTGGTCGCGGTCGGTGTGCTGTTCGTGGTGCCGTTCGGCAAACAGACCTACACCGCGGAGCTGTCCGAGGCCCAGTCGGTGAAGGTCGGGGACGACGTGCGCATCGCGGGCATCTCGGTCGGCGAGGTGAAGACGCTGGAGCTGCAGCCCGATCGCGTCGTCATGACCTTCACCGTGGATTCCGATGTGTTCCTGGGTGATCAGACCTCACTGGACATCCGCATGCTCACCATCGTCGGCGGTCACTACGTGGCCGTGTTCCCGGCGGGGGACCGGGCGCTGGGGTCGTCGGCGATTCCCGCGGACCGAGTTCGCCTGCCCTACAGCCTGGTTCAGACCTTCCAGGACGCCGCGGCCCCGCTCGCCGCACTGGACGGCAACAGCCTCAACCGCAATCTCGCCGCGCTCGGCGACTCCTTCGAGGCCGCGCCGGAGAGTCTGCGCACCACGCTGTCGACCGTCGGCACCTACGTGGACATGCTCGAGCGCCAGCGCACCCAGGTGTCCAACGCGGTCGCGGTGGCCGACGAGTACGTGACCATGTACGACGGCGCGAAGACCGACCTCGGCAGGCTCATGGACAACGCGAACCTGCTCGTCACCGTGCTCGAGGCCAAGCACAGCGAGATGTCCGAGGCGCTGCGCCTGCTCGGCGGCGTGGTGGGCCGGCTGGCCGGCGCGCAGCCCGCCTGGGACGAGTCGCTGAAGACCAAACTGACCGACGCGATAACCCAACTCGAAGAGCTGGGAACGCGTTTCGAGCCGACCTTGGCCGCCGCGCAGAGCCTGCAGCACCGGTTCGCCGAACTGGTGATCCCCGAGGACGGCGTGCACGTCGACGGGTCCCAGCAGACGGTGACCGTGCCGCCGGTGTGCGTGCCGGTGCCCGGAAAGGACTGCTGATGTTCAAACGCATGCTCGGCTCGCAGGCGTTCATGTCGGTCGCGGGCGCGGTCCTGGTGGCGGTGCTGGCCACGGTCGGCTACTTCGTCTACTTCGACCCGATGAAGAAGACCCAATCCTATTGCGCCCTCATGCCGGACGCGGTCGGGCTCTACGTGGGCAACAAGGTGACCATGCGCGGCATCGCGGTGGGCACGGTGGATTCCATCGCCGCCGAGGGCGCCAAGGTCAAGGTCGCCTTCTCGGTGGACGCGAAGTACCCGGTGTACGCGGACGCCGCGGCCACCACGGTCGCCGACTCCATCGTCGCGGATCGCAATCTGGCGGTGCTGTTCAGCGGTAAGAATGCGGCGCAGTGGGATTCGAGCCGGTGCATCGACAAGACGCTGACTCCCAAGAGCATCACCGAGACGCTGTCCGCGATCGCGGATCTGTCGGCGCAGTTGCAGGCCGCGGAGTCCCCGAACGCCCTCGAGCACGGTCTGGCCGGGCTCGACACCGCGACCGCCGGGGCCGGGCCGCAGATCAACGAGATCGTCAAGAAGCTCGGGTCGGCCCTGGCCGCGCCCGACGCCGACATCGGGCATCTGGCGGGCATCTTCGACGCCTTCGCCTCGGTCGGTGCGAAGGTCGAGCAGCACTGGGGCGATCTGCGGTCCATGCTGCTGCGCCTGGCGCCCGCGCTGAACAACGCGAGCACCGAATTGCTCGGTCCCGGTGCGGAATTGATCGACAGCCTCGGTCAGGCGCTGCCGATGCTCAACGACCTGATCACCATCGCCGGTGATCCCATCATGCGCGCCCTGGACGACACCCTGCCGCTGGTGCGGTTGCTGCGCGCCAACGTCGGGTCGCTCTCGGAGATCATGCTCAAACTTCCCGTGCTGACCGATGCCGCGCGCTCGCTCATGGGCGACGGCGTCGCCTACGGCTCCCCGCGCGCGGCGCTCCCCGTGCCCGAGGCCGATCGGGTGTGCTCCGCGGTGAACGCCCTGACCCCGGGCGCGTGCACGAATTCCGCCGACGGCATGGTGAACGTGCCGCTGGTGCCGCTGGTGCTCGACATGGCAGGTGCGCGATGACGATTCGAACTTGGCGGCGCCGCGCCGGCGCCGCGATCCTGTCCGCCGGGCTGCTGGCCGGTGCCGGCGGCTGCGCCTTCGACCCGTCGTCGGTGCCGGTACCCGGCACCACGGTCTCGGGCCCCACCTACCGGGTGCACATCGAGTTCGCCAACGTGCTCAATCTGCCCGCCCGCGCCAAGGTCATCGCCAACGGCGCGCAGGTCGGGTCGGTCGCCGGTGTGCGCGTGGTGGATTCGGTGCGCGCGGGTGGCGGTCGCGGCGGCTACGTGGTGGTGGACGCCGACATCTCGACCGATGTGCGGCTGCCCGCGACCACCGTCGCCGAACTGCGGCAGAACACCGTGCTCGGCGACATCCACCTGGCCCTGACCACGCCGACCGACGGCTTCGGGCAGCTGCTCGCCGACGGCGGCACCATCGCCCAGGAGCGCACCCGCCCGCCGGTACAGCTGGAGGACACCATGGCCGCGCTGGCCGCCTTCACCCAGGGCGGTGCGGTGAATCAGTTGCAGGACATCATCAATCGCTTCAACACGGTGCTGCCCGCGGATCCGAACGAGACCAAGCGCATCGCGCAGAACGCGGCCGCCAACGCCGAGGATCTGGCGGCGAACCTGGACGCGATCGACTCGCTGCTCGCGGGCCTGGCCACCAACGCCCAGGTGCTGCACGACGGGGTCGGCTTCCTCGATCACGAGTTGAGTCAGCAGTCGGTGGACGCCATGACCGGCGCCACCGAGTCCATTCGCGGTGTGGCGCAGATCTTCACCGCGCTGGGGCAGATCGGCGGCGCGCTGCCGTGGCTGACGCCGGTGGTCACCGCCGCCGACGGCGCCGCGCAAGCCTTCGTGCCGCTGGCGATTTCGGGCAGCCCACTCGACACCTCGGTGCCCTCCAATCTCTCGCTGCTGGTCGCGCTGCTGCGGGACAAGCTGATTCCCTTCGTGGAACGCGGCCCGAAGGTGAATGTGACCGGCGTGCGGGTGGATTCGGTATCCAAGGACGACCAGGTCGGCGCTATCGTCTCGACCCTGCGCATGATCGGAGCGGTGCGATGAAGTGGGGATCGCTGGCCTCGCTCGGCGGAATCGCCGCGGTCACCGTGGTCGGCGCGAGCTATCTGACCTTCGGTGTGGTGCGGGCGGATCCGTTCGCCGAGTTCACCCACGCCTCCATGGTGCTGGCGAATTCCGGTGGGCTCAGCGTCGGTTCGCCGATTCTGCTGACCGGTATGCGGGTCGGGCAGATCACCTCGGTGGAGGGCACGGCCGCGGGGGTCGAGGTCGGCTTCCGGGTCGACGCCGATCGTCGCGTTCCGACCGACAGCGTCATCAGCATCGAACAGCTCTCGGCGCTGGGCGAACCGTACGTGGAGATCCGGCCGAAGACCGGGAACGGGCCGTACCTGCGCGACGGCCAGCGCCTGGACACCGCCACCATCAAGTCCCCGCTCTCGATTCCCGAGGTCTCGCGCCTGGTCAACCAGGTCATGAACCAGCTCGACCCGAAGGTCGCGGCCTCGCTGGCGAGCACCCTGGGCGCGGCGTTCGAGGGCACCGAGAGCGTGATGCCCCAGCTCACGCGCGCCGGTGACCTGCTGGCTTCGGCGATCATGAGCCGGGAGCCGAAGATCGCTCAGCTACTGAACAGCTTCCAGGCCGCGGCCTCGAACATGGACGGTATCGGCGCGGCCACGGCGGCAGCCGCTCCCGCGTTGGTGCAGTTCACTCGGTCGCTGGAAGAGCTGGTCAACGCGGTCGGTAGACTGGTCGACCAGACCCCCGGACCGCAGTCCTACGTGGATAGCAATGGTCTGGCGCCCTTCCTGGCGAAGCTCACCGAATGGTTGCGGCAGGCCGGTCCCGAACTGAACAGCCTCGCACCGCAGCTGCAGCCGCTCGCGGACGCCGCGCGCACCACCGGCCCGCAGCTCGATATCAGCGCCCTGATCTCGCAGGCCCTCGCCGCCACCGGCGAGAGCTCGGTGCGGGTGCGGGTCAACGTCAAGTAGCAGTACCCGAAGAAGGAGAACGCGGATGTCCCAGGACACCGACCCGAAGGGCACCGGCCCCGGCGATTCCGAGTCGGTGGCCTCCGCGGGCGCCACCGCGTCGCCTGTCGATCTCGGCAAGGCGGCCGCCGCCCCGGCGTCCCCCGCCGCACCGGCGGCCGGTGCGCCGAAAACCTTGCAGCTCAAGGTTTCCACCCTCGGCCTGGCCGCGGCGGCGGTGCTGCTGATCGGCGCGCTGGTCGCCACCAGCGCGCTGTGGCTGTCCGCGCGGCACGACCTGAACTCGAACGAGGCCGCGGCGGCCGACACCCGGCACGCCGAACAGGTCGCGACCGACTACGCGGTGGGCGCCTCGAATATCGACTTCACCGACCTCACCACCTGGAACGGGCGGCTCAAGGCCAACACGACCGCCCCGCTGGCCGCCAAGTTCGACGCCACCGCGCCGAAGCTGCAGGAGATCCTGGTCCCGCTGAAGTGGACCTCGAGCGCCACCCCGGTCGCGGCCAAGGTCTCGGCCCACGACAACGGGATCTACCAGGTGAACGTCTTCCTCAACGTCACCTCGACCAACGCGCAGAACCCGGACGGTGTGCAGACCACGGTCACCTACAACGTCACCGTCGATCCGTCCCAGGACTGGAAGATCACGAACGTGGGCGGAAATCTGGTGCCGAGCCAGTAGCGAACGGGCGGAGTAACGCCGCACACGTCCGCTCCCGTTCCCGAGACCCGGGTACGGGGCGGCCGGTATCATCGCGCGCGCTTGCCGATCACCTGGAGGAACCGTGCCCGCGAATCCCACTGCCGCCGAACTGCTGGCGACCGTCGAAGCCTCACCGCAGGCGGTGGGGGTGCACGACCGGGCCGCCTGGGTCGGCCTGTTCGCCGACAACGGCAGCGTCGAGGATCCGGTGGGTTCGCGCCCGCACATCGGCCGCGCGGCCATCGAGCGCTTCTACGACACCTTCATCGCGCCCAACGGCATCGCCTTCGACGTCACCAACGATGTCGTCTGCGGCATGACCGTCTTCCGGGATCTGACCATCGCCACCACGATGTCGACCGGGGTCACCCTGCACGTGCCCATGCACCTGCGCTACGACCTGGCCGAGGTGGACGGTGCGCTGAAGATCCGTGCGCTGCGCGCGCATTGGGAGCTGCCCGGCATGATCGCCCAGCTGATGGGCTCGGGCGCGCAGGGTCTGCTGGCCGGCGCCAAGCTCGGGCCGCAGTTGGTGAGCAACCAGGGTGTCGGCGGCGCACTGGCTTTCATGAAGGGGATGAGCAGCGTCGGCAAGGCCGGCAAGCACGCCGCGGCCCGGCTGCTGGACGCCATCGGCCGGGGCGAGGTCGCGGGCGCGCACGCGGCGCTGGCGCCGGTGCCGCAGCTGTCGTGGGCGAGCGACGAACGAATGTCGCTGGAGGACTTCACCCTTCGTGCCAAGGGCCTGCGCTGGAGCAAGCCGCTGGCGGCCGGTCGCAATGTCACGGCCACCGTGGAGACCCGGGAAGGCCGGGGTATCGCGCAGCTCGATTTCACCGAGCGCGGCGCGCGGATCACCGGCGTCCGGGTGTTCGTGCCGAGCCGGCAGTTGTGAGTCAGGCGGGCTGGTCCCGGGCGGCGCTCTCGCGCCGGATCGCCGATGGCGTCGCGCCCCACCAGCGCCGGCAGCAGCGCGTGAAGGTCGACTGTTCGGAGAGCCCGACCAGCGAGGCCACCTGGCTCATGGGAATGTCGGTGGTGGTCAGATAGCGTCGCGCCTCCGCGCGCCGCACCTCGTCGAGCAGGGTCGCGAACGAGGTGCCCTCGGCCGCGAGCCGGCGCTGTAGCGTGCGCGGGTGCAGCGTGAGCAGCCTTGCGACAGCGTCGATTTCGGGCGCGGCGGTGCCGAGCAGTTTCTGCAGCGTGGTCCGCACCCGCGGCGTGAGCGCCGCGGCGGCGCCGCCGGACTGGCGGGACAGGAAGGCCATGGCGAGCTGGTGCAGATTCTCGTCGCCGCCCGAGAGAGCCCGGGTGGCCAGTGACGCGGGCACCCGCAGCAGCGCCACCGGCCGCTCGATCCGCACCGGGGCGCCGAAGAATTCCTCGTACACCGCGATCGGGGCGGCGGGCCGGTACGGCAGTTCGACCGAGCGCAGGCCGTAGCGCGGTTCGGCGAGCCGCGCGATCGTGTGGTGCACGAAGGCCAATCCGACATCGGTGCCCTGGACGGGGATGGGCAGACCGGGCTCGGTGACGGTGTAGCGCAGCGCGATCACCCCGCGATCGCCGTACGGATCCGGTTCCATGGTGAGACTGAGCGAGCGCGCGTGCACGAACAGGTAGCGCGAGGTGCACTCCAGGACGTCGGCCAGGGTGGGCGAGTTGCGGATGGCCAGCGCCAGCGGGCCGAGCATGTCCAGGTCCTGGCGCAGGGAGATGCGCAGGCCCAGATCGGGGCAGTGCAGCCGATGGGCGGCCAGCTCCATGACCGCGCCGACCGCCTGGTCCGGCACCAGCAGATCGTCGGTGTCCAGGGCCTCGATGGGCAGCCCGCACAGGGTGGCGAGCTCCTCGGGATCGCCGCCGAGCTCGGCGACCGTGGCGCGGAATCCGCGCAATCCGGCGGATCGAATGACCGACATGTCGTCCAGAATCAAATACTTGTCGTGCAGAGTCAAGAATGGGCCGAGCGGCCGTCACAGACTGGAAGGCATGAGCGCCGCGACTGCCCCCGCCGAACACCTCGATGTCGTGATAGTCGGAGCCGGGCTGTCCGGCATCGGCGCGGCCTATCGACTGCAGACCGAGCATCCCGGACGCAGCTACGCCATCCTGGAGAGCCGCGCCAACCTGGGCGGCACCTGGGATCTGTTCCGCTACCCGGGCGTGCGCTCGGACTCGGACATGTTCACCCTGGGCTACCCGTTCAAGCCCTGGGTCGAGGCCAAGTCCATCGCGGACGGGCCGTCGATTCTGAGCTACATCGCCGAGACCGCGGCCGAGAACGGCATCGACCGCCATATCCGCTTCGGCACCAAGGTCATCGGCGCGCACTGGGACAGCACCGCCGCGCACTGGGAACTGACCCTGGAGGAGCGCACCGGCGCCGGGGTCGAGCAGCGCACCCTCACCTGCGGATTCCTCTACTCCTGCGCGGGCTACTACGACTACGACCGCGGCCACTCACCCGACTTCCCCGGCCTGGACGAGTTCGCGGGCACCGTGGTGCACCCCCAGTTCTGGCCGCAGGACCTGGATTACACCGGGAAGAAGGTCGTGGTCATCGGCAGCGGCGCGACCGCGGTCACGCTGGTGCCCGCCATGGCCGAACAGGCCGAGCACGTCACGATGCTCCAGCGCAGCCCCACCTGGATCTCCGCGGTTCCGGGCCGGGACAAGGTCGCGGACAGCATCCGGGAGAAATTGCCGCCGAAGCTGGCGCACCGGGTCATCCGTACCAAGAACATCCTGTTCAACATCGGCTTCTACCAGTACTGCCGCCGGCGTCCCGAGGCCGCGCGCAAGCTGCTGACCGGACTCACCACCCGCATCCTGAAGGACCGGGACCTGGTCGCCGAGCACTTCACCCCCGAGTACGACCCGTGGGATCAGCGGTTGTGCGCGGTGCCGGACGCCGACTTCTTCAAGGCCATGCGCAAGGGCCGCGCCGATGTGATCACCGATCACATCGAAAGCTTTGTGCCCGAAGGCATTCGGCTGAAGTCGGGCCGGGTGCTCGAGGCCGACGTCGTGGTCACCGCCACCGGTCTGCAGCTGCTCGCCTTCGGCGGGATCGAACTGCACGTGGACGGTGCTCCGGTCCAGCTGTCCGACGAATTCGTCTGGCAGGGCACGATGCTCACCGGCGTGCCCAATTTCGCGGTGTGCATCGGCTACACCAACGCGTCCTGGACGCTGCGCGCCGACCTGTCCTCGCGGTTGGTGTGCCGCGTGCTGGACTTCATGGATCGGCAGGGCTACCGCGCGGTCGTACCGCAGCCCGACCGGACGTTGCGCGAACGGCCGCTGCTGGATCTGGCCTCGGGGTACATCCAGCGTTCCATCGGGCAGTTCCCGCGCCAGGGCGATCGGCATCCGTGGCAGGTGCGCCAGAACTACCTGATCGACGCGGCCACCACCATGCGCACCGATCTGCGCAAGACGCTGCGGCCGGTGACCGCCGGCAAGGCCCTGCAGCGGGTCTGAGACGCCCCTGGCTAGCATCGGGCGTATGAGTTCCACCTGGAAATTAACGGCCCTGGTGGCGGCCGCGATGCTGGGCACGATGGCCGTGGCGGGTTCCGTTCACGCCGCCCCGCCGGCGGCCGCGGCCGATCCGTGGACGGTGCCCGCGGCCCCGGCCGAGACCGCGTCGATCATCGTGGCGTACAGCTTCGGCAATCGGATACCCGCCGGGGCCGATCCGGCGCGGACCGTGGGTGAACCGGGACCGGTCAACACCGAACTCGCGGCGGCGGTGGTCGCCGCGCGGGGCGGACGCGGCGTTCCGATCTACGCGCAGACCGAGATCGCCGAGGTGCTGCGCACGGCCTACGGCCTGACCGACGTCGTCGTCATCGACCCGGATCGGGCGGCCGACGGCACCCTCGTCTATCTCTCGACCGACGGGGTGGCGGCGAAGATCGCCGAGCTGAGGGGCGGTGCGGTGGCCGGTGAGCGGGCGGCGGTGGTCGCCTTCGCGGACCACCTGTGGCGCGCCACCCGCACCACGGCCGCACACGGTTTCGACGCCTTCGCACCGGCCGGCGTCGCCATGCCGAATCGGTACGATCCGCAATCCGGACAGCTCTGGACGACGAGTCCGCTGCTGTACCTGCCCACCGACTTCGCGGGCAGACTGGCGCTGCTGCGGTAGTTCGCCCGGCGGGCAGGCCGATCGGGGGAGTGCGAGGTGCGCCGGCCCGGATGCGGTCCGGCGGATGGTGGCCGAGGATGATCCGGAGAGCGCGGCGGCCGGGCGACGATCGGGGGGTGGCCATGGGTTCGGACGGTGGATTCCTGTCACGCGCACCGGGGTTGGAGCCGCCGTTGCGGCTCCGCGGTTGTCCGGCCGAAAACTGGACGGGCGATTTACCCACGTGCGCAACACATTGGCAAACAATGGTTCGCGACCATTCGGTGTCGCACACGCGCCCGGTCTCGTGTCGCAATGGCGTCATCCGAAAAACGGTCGCCGGGCGCGCCGGAACCGTTGCGCTACAACGGGTAATAACGGCTTCGCAGCCTGCGAAATCGGTCACTTCCGGCGAAGCGCTCGCCGGGGCAAGGCAATTCGCCCGTGCGGCGCTGCGCGTGGCGCTGGAGGTGCTGGACGGTCGCCGGCCGCCGGCGCAGTTGCGGCCGCTGGCCGAGGGGCCGGTGATCGCCGCGTTGAGCACGCTGGTGAGTACGGGATCGGCGCCCGGGCGTGAACTCGGCGGCGCGACCCTCACCAGGGTGGATGTGATCATGACCGAGTCGCGGCGGGGGGAAGTGTGTGCCGCATACGATCGAGGAATCCGACATTTCGCCCTTGCCGCGCGCATTGTTCGCGGTCGATCGGGGTGGCGGTTGACCGCATTCCGGGTGTGCTGAAGACCGTCTGGTCTGCGCGGTAATAGCAGAATAGTCTGATCTCGGGTATTTCCAAACGTGCCTGGTTTGAAACCTTCCAGTCATGGCATTAGCATTTCGGCGAATAGCGGCACCTCTACGTGGAAGGGCAGTCCATGGCGAAGAAAGTCACCGTAACTCTGGTTGACGACTACGACGGCGAATCGAAGGCCGACGAAACCGTCTTTTTCTCGATCGACGGGATGGATTACGAGATCGACCTGTCGATCAAGAACGCCGGCAAGTTGCGGGAGTCGCTGGAAGCGTGGACCGAGAAGGCCCGCAAGGTGGGGCGCTCCAAGCAGCGCAAGGTCGCCGTGGCGGGTGGGCGTGCCCGTCCGGCGGTGGATCGCGAGGAGAGCACCGCGATCCGCGAGTGGGCACGGGCCCAGGGACATCAGGTGTCCTCCCGGGGACGCATCCCCGCGGAGATCGTCGAGGCGTACCAGCGCTCGAAGTAAAATAACGGGAAAATCCCGTAGTGAAATTCGGCCGGAGCCGGTGCCCGATGGGTACCGGCTCCGGCCTTATAAAGAGGTTCCACCAGCGCTTATTTACGCGGCGTGCAGCGGCGAATCTCCGGCGCGCGGCAGTTCGGCGCGGATTCGCTCCAGCAGTCCGCTCGCGCGTTCGCGATGGACGTCCCCCGCGCCCGAGTCACCGGCCGCGTCGGCGAGCGCGGCCAGTACCGCGTCCATCGGCCCGAAGGAAGCCATACCGGTTTCGACTCCGATGACCGTGCCGGTATGCGGCAATAGGAATTCGTAGAGCGCCGCAATCGCGTCGGTATTGCCCAGCGCGATCGCGGTATGGGCCCGCAGCGCCGACATCAGCACCGGATACGGTCCGTCGCGCCGCGGGTCGGTGTCGTCGAAAACCGCCCGCGCCGCGTCCAGCCGATCCGCGTGCGCCAGCGCCAGCGCGTACGGCTGCGCCATCACGCTCGGCAGTGCGGCATAGCTCTCGCCGATCCGGTCCACCAGCCCCGAGAGATTCCCGCGCGCCCAGCCGATCGCCGTGGCGCAGAACAACTCCGACTCGGTGGCGTTGGTGCTGCCGGAACGCCGTAGCCGCCTGCCGAATTGCTCGTACAGTCGCTCGGCCTGGGCGACTTCCCCGCGCAGCAGCTCCATGGTGGCGGCGAAACAGCCGACCATGTCCAGCAGCGGCTGCAACTGTCCCTCGTCCGCGCATTCGAGGGTGTGCGCGGCTCGGCGCCCGGCTTCCCGAAGATCGGTGCGCGCCACCGCGACCCGGTAACCCTGGTAATGCGCGAGCGCGCGGTACTCCGCCAGGCCCGCGGCCTCGGCGACCCGCTCCATCTCGGCGGTCAACTCGACGAACTCGGCGTCGTAGTCGAACTCGAGGTAGGTCAGCGCGTTGATCGCCGCGCACACCAGTTCCGCGTCCCCGATCTCGCGCGCCATCGCCAGCGCCTCCCGCGCCAGGGCCTGGCCCGCGTCGTACTCCTCGAGTCCCGCCTCGAACGACGCCGCGATGCGAAGCCGCACCGCGACTTCGGTTTTCGCGATCGACGCGGCGGGGTTCGCGGCCGGGTTCGCCGCTGTCGGGTCCGGTTCGGTGCTCGCCCGCGGGCCGCTGTCGCGGTGCTCGGGAGCCGCGGTCGCGACCGAACCGGCGGACCGCGCCGCGGCCGAGTTGTCCTGAGCCGCGCCGAGTTCCGTGCCGAGGGCGTCGGAACCGCGACCGGTCGTGCCGGTGCGGGCGGGCGGCGGCGCGGACCGCGGCGGGACGGTGTCCAGCGCGGCCAGGGCCCGCGAAAGGGCCTGGCGGACCTGGTGATCCGGGTCACGCCATTCCCGGATGGCCCAGATGACCGGCACCCGCCAGCTGGTCAGCGCGGCGTACAGCAGGTCGTCCTCGCCGAGTCCGTCGGCCATCGTCAGCGCGCGCAGGCGTTCGGCGCGGGCCTCGCCGTGCCGGTTGTCGTAGGCCAGGGCGGTGACCAGCGTGCAGCGCAGCTCGAGCAGGGCCGTGCGATCACCTCGCGCGGCGTGTTCGGAGGTGTGCCCGGCGAGTTCGTGCAGTTGCACGGCCGAGCGCAGGAGCCGGACCGTCTCGCTGCGCATGCGGTGCTTCATCCGGTGCCGGGCCGCCGCCCGGACGTATTCGATGGCGTGCCAGGCGGTTTCGGGGGTCGCGCCGAGGAAGGCGTGCCGGGCGAGCACCTCGGGATCGGGGACCGTCCGGGCGTACTGGCGCGGGGTCTCCAGGAGTTCGAGCGCGGCCCAGTGCATGCGGCCGCGGCGCAGCACCGGGATGCCGAGGTACACCGCGTCGCGAATCAGGGTGTGCTCGAAGTCGATGCGCCCCGAGCCCCGGGTGCCGACCAGTCCGGCCGCCTCGGCGGCGGTCACCAGATCGATCAGCTCGTCCTGCGTGGTGCCGGAGACGGCGGCGAGTGCGCTCAGCTCGATTCCGGTGCCCCAGACCGCGACGTGCCGCAGCACCTCGGTGACGCCCGCGGGCAGGCGCGCGACGCGATCGTCGATGAGCTCGCGGATCGATTCCGGCACCTGTTCCAGATCACCGTGCGCGGCCAGCAGTTTCGCCAGTTCGCGGACGAACAGCGGATTCCCGCCGGTGCGCCGGTGCAGGCGATGCGACAGGTCCTCGTCCACGGGCCGCAGTCCCGCCGCCCGGGCCACCTGCCGGGTGCCCTCGGGGTCCAGCCCGGTGAGCCGGAGCCGCAGCGCGGTCTGCGGGGCCAGCGCGGCGGCGGTGGTGTGCACCCCCGGAACGGCTTCGGATCTGCGGGTGGTCAGCAGGATCAGCACCGGCTCGTCGCGCAGCCAGCTCGCGAGCTGGCGCAGCACCTGCAGGGTGGCGGTGTCGGCGCGATGCACGTCCTCCAGCAGCAGCGCCACCGGGCCCGCCGCCGCACCCGCGCGGCGGCAGCGCTCGGCCAGTGTCCGGGACATACCGAAGGCGTCTGCGGGCGCGGGCGCCGTCCCCGGGGTCGCCGCGCCGTCGAAACCCGCTGTGGCGTCCAGAATCTCGGACCAGGCCCACGCGGGCGGCGCGCCGTCGATTTCGGGGCAGCCGCCGGTCGCCACCTGCCAGCCGGTCGTGGCCAGCGCGCCCAGCGCGGCCTCGGCCAGGGTGGATTTGCCGATGCCCGCCTCGCCGTCGATCCACGCCAGGCGCAGCCCGCCCGAACGGACGGCCTCGGCAAGGGTGAGCAACTCCCCGAGTTCGGCGGTGTACCCGGTGCCGGTCGGCGCGCCGGGGATCTCGATGCCGCTCGCCGATTGTCCTGTGCCGCTGTCGATGCGGGTTCCCAGGCTCGCCGCTGGGCCGGCTCCGGCCGCCGTCCGCTCCGTCCCGGGCGATCGGCGCGGATCCGGGTCCGGCCGCAGTTCGGTGGCGTGGGTGAGGATGGCGCCCTCCAGCTGCCGCAGCGCGGGGGCGGGATCCACGCCGAATTCGCGGCCGAGGAATTCACGGGAGCGGCGAATCGTGGTGAGCGCCTCCAATTGCTGTCCGGTGCGGTATTGCGCGGTGGCCAGCAACCGGACGAGTTCCTCGCGGCCGGGATGTTCGTCGAAGAGTGCGCGGAGTTCGAGAACGACTTCGCCGAAACGTTCGAGTTCGAGTTTGGTCTGGGCGTTCATCTCGATCGCGGTGAGATGCAGATCGGTGAGCCGATCGGTTTCGGCGGCGGCCCATTCGGTATCGGCGAAAGCCTCCAGCGCGGGCCCGTGCCAGTGGCCGAGAACCGTGTCCAGCATCCCGATCCGGCGGGCGGCGTCCGGCCGGGCGGCGGGATTGCTGATGAGTTCCTGATATGCGCGCAACTGCTGTTCGAAATACCAGGCATCCACGGCGTTTTCGGCTATCCGCAGGGAATATCCGGACGATTCGGACACGATGTAGCGGGCGGGCGCGCGCCGGGCCCGCTGCGGTTCCAGTAGTCGCCGCAGGGTGTGGATGTGCACCTGCAGCACCGCGGCGGCCCGGGGCGGCGGTTGTCCCGACCACAGGTCATCGATCAGTCTGTCGGTGGTGACGGCCTGGCCTCGGGCGACGACGAGGCGGCCGAGGACCGCCCGCTGCATCGGCGTTCCCAGCGGTGCGTCGTGACCGTCGAGCGACAGGTGCAGCGGGCCGAGCACTCTGATCTCCGGCCCTGCCATTCCGAACGCCCTTCCTCATCCCCAGCCAACTGGACGTTCGCCGCAAGAAGAGCACTATCCCGCAAAAAGTCGAAGATGCCAAAAGTTTGCGGAAAAGTTGTCCAATAGTTACGACCGGAGAGTGGTGACCCTTGATTCCTGTGCTAGCCGGATGCAATTCGAATGCGTATGAATTCATATGACGGAAACCCCGCCGGAAGTGCACCGGAAGAGCGGCGGCGGATACTTTCGGGTGGAACCAATCGAGGAAGGTGTTGTGGCGTGATACAGCAATGTGATTTCCCCGCAGGCGGATTCGGTATCGGTGGAATCGAGCCGGCGGCTTCGGGGGCGTATGTGGACCGTGACGGTGATATTTGGGAGAAGTCCGGGGACGGCTGGCATCTGCTGTTGCAGCAGGGTGTCGCGGTCGATCCCGACTCCGCGTGGGATTGGACCGAGGGCTGCGTGCGTGATTACGCGCCATTCGCTCCGGTGGTCGCCGAAATTCGCTGACCCGAGCGGGCGGTGTCATCGGGCACGAACTCGTCACGGCCCTTGCCGTGCCGCCGGGGGTCGCTAGGGTGGAGTCGAGTTCGCCAATTGTTTGCTGTTGCGCGGATCGGCTCACTGATTCGGTGCGGCGGCCCGATGCGACGAGGTGACGATGACCCAGAGCTGGCCCGGTTCCCGGGGATCATTCGACTCTTTCGACGACATATTCGAGCGCTTCTTCGGCAACGGCATGGCGTCGCAGCCGCCGGTGCAACGTATCGATCTGACCCGTTTGCTGAGTGAAAGCGCGAAGGCCGTGGTCGACGGCGCCAGGGCGGCCGCGCACGAGTGGGGCAGCGCGGAGATCACCCCCGAACACCTGCTCTACGCCGCCGCCGACATCGAGCCCGGCACGAGCATCATCACCGAGATCGGCCGCGACCCCGGGCAATTGCGCGCCCAGATGCGGGCGGCCGCGGGCAGCGGGGTCGGCGCGCACGGCGCCGGGCACGCCCTGGCGCTGAGCCCCGCGGCCAAGGCCGCCCTGCGCAACGCCCAGCGCAGCGCCGCCGAGGCCGGCAGCAGCTACATCGGGCCCGAGCACATCCTGCTCGGTATCGCCGCCAGTCCCGAGAGCCCGGCCGCCCAGGCCCTGTCCGGCGCCAAGCTGCCCGCCGCGGGCGCGCCCCGCGAACCCAGTGACACCCCGACCCTGGACGAGTACGGCCGCGATCTGACGGCCGAGGCGCGCGCGGGCAAGGTGGACCCGGTGGTGGGCCGCGCCGAGGAGATCGAGCAGACCGTGGAGATCCTCTCGCGGCGGCGCAAGAACAACCCGGTGCTCATCGGCGATCCGGGCGTGGGCAAGACCGCCATCGTGGAGGGCCTGGCCCAGCGCATCGTCAACGGCGACGTGCCCGACACCCTCGCCGGGCGGCGGGTCGTGGCGCTGGACGTGGCGTCGCTGGTGGCGGGCAGCAAGTATCGCGGCGAGTTCGAGGAGCGGCTCACCAAGGTCCTGGACGAGGTGCGCGCGCACTCGGACGAACTGGTGGTCTTCATCGACGAGCTGCACACCATCGTCGGCGCGGGCAGCGGCGGCGAGGGGTCGATGGACGCGGGCAATCTGCTCAAACCCGCGCTCGCCCGCGGCGAATTGCACGCCATCGGCGCGACCACCATCGACGAATATCGCCGATACATCGAGAAGGACGCCGCGCTGGAACGCCGCTTCCAGCCGGTCATGGTGTCCGAGCCCTCGGTGGCCGACACCATCGAGATCCTGCGCGGTCTGGTCGACGTGTACGAGGAGCACCACCAGGTGCGCTACGACGACGAGGCGCTGATCGCGGCGGCCGAACTCTCCGACCGCTATCTCACCGATCGCTTCATGCCGGACAAGGCCATCGACCTCATCGATCAGGCGGGCGCGCGGGTGCGCCTGCGCACGAAAACCCGTGCCCCCGAAGCCCGGGAGCAGCAGGAGGAACTCGAGCGGCTGCGGCGGGAGAAGGACGCCGCGGTCAACGCCGAGGACTACGAGAAGGCCAACCGGCTCAAGGCCGATATCGCCGCGGCCGAGCACGCGGAGACCCCCGCCGATACCGCCGAGCCGCCGGCGGTGACGATCACCGATATCGCCGAGGTGATTTCGCGCCGCACCGGCATCCCGGTCGCCGATCTCACCGCCGAGGAACGGCAGAAACTGCTGAAACTCGAAGAGGTGCTGCACAAACGGGTCATCGGCCAGGACGAGGCCATCGTCGCGGTCGCCGAGGCGGTGCGCCGGGCGCGGGCCGGGTTGAAGGATCCGCAGCGGCCCATCGGCTCGTTCCTGTTCCTGGGCCCGACCGGCGTCGGCAAGACCGAACTGGCGAAAGCGCTGGCGGAGGCCGTCTTCGGGGACGAGGACCGGCTCATCCGCTTCGACATGAGCGAATTCCAGGAGAAGCACACGGTATCCCGGCTGGTCGGCGCGCCGCCCGGCTACGTCGGCTACGACGATGCCGCGCAACTCACCGACAAGGTTCGGCGCCAGCCGTATTCGGTGATCCTGTTCGACGAGGTCGAGAAGGCGCACCCGGACGTGTTCAACGTGCTGCTGCAGTTGCTCGACGACGGCCGGGTCACCGACTCCAAGGGCCGTACCGTCGATTTCAAGAACACGATCGTCATCCTAACCAGCAACATCGGCTCGGACATCATCCTGTCCGCGAAAGACGGTGACCTGGAGGCGATCACCCCGCAGCTGGAGGAGCGCCTGCGCAAGCACTTCCGGCCCGAGTTCCTCAACCGGCTCGACGAGCAGATCGTCTTCCATCGCCTGGATCGAGCGCAGCTCCGGAACATCGTGGATCTGGTGCTCGACGGCACCCGCCGGCGCCTGCGCGCCCAGGACATCGAGCTCGATGTCACCGACGCGGCCATGGACCTGCTCGCGGACACCGGCTATCAACCCGAGTTCGGCGCGCGGCCGCTGCGCCGAACGGTCCAGCGGCAGTTGGACAACAGCCTGTCGAAGCAGATTCTGGACGGCGCGCTGGCCCCCGGCGACACCGTGCGCGTGGACGCCGGCGACGCCGGGCTCGTGGTCGAGGCGGTGCATCGGGACGGGAACCGGACGAGTCAGAGTTCGATCGCGACCGCGGACACGGCCGGGGCGGGCACAGCCGGGGCCGGAAAGGCAGGGGCCGGTAAGGCCGGGGCCGCGCGGAACGGCCGCGGTGGAGGCGGCGAGGACTAGCCGGGCTCGCGTACCGGCCCGGCGCCGCGTCGATTCCGTCGGCGCGGCGCCGTTCGCCGTCCGGGACGTCTCTCGCTTTGCGAACGAATCTGAGTTAACTTGCAGGAATGGAGCTCGATCGCGAATCGGCAGCGTTGCCGTTGGGGGACCTCTTCGCCGAGGGGCCGTTCCCCCCGCACCATGCGGGGTGTTTCGGCTGCGGGCCGTCGAACCTGTCCTCGCCGCGCATGGTGTTCGAGCGGCGCGGAAACACCGTGCGTGCGGCCTTCACCCTCGACGAACGGCATCAGGGCGCGCCCGGTGTGGCGCACGGCGGCATGATCGCCGCGGCACTGGACGAGGCGTCGGGGGCGTTGCTGCTGCCGCTGCGGCAGCCGGCGGTCACCGCGAAGCTGGATGTCGACTTTCGGGCGCCCGCGCGGCTGGGCAGGGAATTCGTCGTTACTTCCTGGTTGACCGCGGCCCAGCGGCGCAAGCTCTTCATCGAATCCGAGCTGACCGATGGCGACCTCGTGATCGCCACCGGCCGGGCCATTTTCGTGAAGGTCGAGCAGGAGCACTTCGTGAATCTCGGCGCGAATCCGGGGGAGCTGTTCAGCTCCCAGCGGTAGCGCCGGAAGTGCCCGGCGGGGCGGTGATTCAGCCCAGGCGGCGGATGTCACCGCGCACGCGGTAGAAGCCGCCGCGCGCCGATTCGCTGATCGAGTCGACGACGTAGCGCGCGCCCGCCTCGCGAATGTCGCGGGGGAACTGCACGTTCCAGCCCCGCTCGTAGCCGGCGGAGACCACGTGCACGCGCAATCCGCCGCCGGTGTTCACGCATTCCACCACGACGCCGTCACCGGCCTCGGCGATGACTTCCACGGTGGCGCTGGGGGTCACGGCCGAGAACTCCGGGGCCTTCACCGACACCGTCTCCGGCAGCACGCCCTGCTCGGCGTCGCGAATGGCGGTCTCGCTCACGTCCAGGCACGCCAGCGAGCCGTTGGTGGTCACCAGGTACAGCTTCTCGTCGTGGTACTGCATGGAGTACGCCGAGCCGCAGCCGGTGCCCAGCTTCCACAGTCGCTGCCCGCTCGCGTCGAAGCAGTAGACCGAGGAGTAGTTGTCGCCGGCGAAGACGTAGCGCCCGTCCGGGGAAGTGGCACAGGAGAACACGGCCTTGTCGCACTGGTAGGTGCGCTCGGACTGCCCGTTCTTGGCCACCATGCGCACCTGGTTGTGGCTGGTGCCCGCGTAGACCGCGTCGGCCTCCTGCCAGCCGAACAGCACCGAGCCGCCGGTCTTGACGTCCCATTCGTTCTTACCGGTGGCCAGGTCGTACTTGGTGACGCCGTTCGAATGGCCGTGGTACACACCGGCATCGTCGATGCGCACCATCCAGCCGGAGTTGCCGGTGCTCTTGCGGGTCCAGAGCGACTCTTCCTCGTGGTCGATGACGGTGAGCCCGCCCTGGCGATCGGAGACGCCCAGGGTGCCGTCGTGAATGTCGAGCCAGTAGATGTCGACGTCGGTGGCGATGTCGTAGGCCGCGCGCGGCACCTTGCCGGACAGATCGTAGACGCGGCCGTCGTCGCAGCCCGCGTAGATCCAGAAGTCGTCGGCGACAATGCATTTCACGGCGTTCGGGAGCTGGAAGCGGCCGGTCACCTCGCCGCCGGGGGTCAGGGTGAACACGTCGCCGTTCTCGTTGCCCACCCAGCAGCGGTGCTCGTCCACGAAGATGCCGAAGGCGGCCGCCCCGGAATCGAAGGACCACAGCACGGGGGCCGATTTGGCGGTGGAGCGCCGGGAGACGATGGCCCGGCGGGTGACCGGGCGCTTGCCGCGCGCGCCCATCACGGCGGGGGCGTAGCCCTTGCGGACCTTCTCGCCGATCTTCTTGGCAGCCGCGGCGTTCGCCTTCTCCGCGGTGGCGAACGAGCTCACCTTGGCGGTGCCGCTCTCACCGATGCGCCCGTATCGAATGGTGACCTGGGTATCGGCCACCACCACCTCGTAGAACTTGTGTGCCGAACCGCTGTCTTCCGACAGTTCCAGGTAGTGGGTGGTGGCCGTAGTGCTCATCCGCGTCTCGCTCCGTGCTTTTCGCTGCTCGTCGATGTGGTACGAGGCGAAAACTAGCAAGTCTCACCGACATTCGGGGAACGAGCCGGAAAGCCCTGCTCAGAGGTACAGCTGCGCGACCAGTCCGGCGAGCGCGCCGCCGAGCAGCGGGCCGAGCACCGGGACCCAGGAGTAGGCCCAGTCGGGGTTCTTGTGGTGCGAATCGGCCTGCGCGGGCAGCTGTTCCGGCATGCGCTCGGCGACGCCCCGGCCCGCGTCGGCCGGGACCCGCTGCGGTGCGTGGCGCACCGCGCGACCGGTCGGCAGCAGCGCGTAGGCGATGCGGGGGCCGAGGTCGCGGGCGGGGTTGATCGCGTACCCGGTCGGCCCGCCCAGCGACGCGCCGATGCCCACCACCAGCAGGGCCGCGGCCAGCGGTCCGAGCCCGCTCGGCGTGTGCCCGAAGGCCAGGATGACGAAGACCAGCGCGAAGGTGGCGATGACCTCGGTCAGGAAATTCCACCGGTAGGAGCGGATGGCCGGGCCGGTGGCGAAGACCGCCAGTTTCTTGGCGTCGTCGGGTTCGGCGTCGAAATGCTGTTTGTAGGCGGCGAAGGCGGCGCACGCTCCGGCGAACGCGCCGGCCAATTGGCCGGACAGGTAGGCGACGGTGTTGCCGAAGGTCACCGGCACGCCGGGTGCGTAGTCGGCCGATCCGGCGAAGAGGTTGCCGATGGTGACGGCGGGATTGAGATGCCCGCCGGTCTTGTAGGCCACGTACACGCCCGCGAACACCCCGAGACCCCAGCCGAAGGTGATGAGCAGCCAGCCGCCTTCGTACCCCTTGGATTTGGCCAGCAACGCGTTGGCGACCACGCCCGCTCCGAGCAGAATCAGGATGCCGGTGCCCAGTGCCTCGCTGATGAAAATCGAGCTGAAGTCCATGCTGGAACCTCCGGTCGGGGTGTCGTCCGCGGGAACGGCCATACCGGATCAGACTCTACGGTTTTCATTTCCGCAAATCCCTGGGAACACGCGTGCGGCAGGGTCAGCCGCCGAGTGCGGCGACGCCGGCCCGCGCGAACTTCTCGTCCAGATCCCCGCTCGGCGCACCCGCCACGCCGATGCCCGCGACCGGCGCGCCCTTCGCGGCCACCGGGGCGCCGCCGCCCAGGAACAGCGTGCCGGGGATGTCGGCCAGCTGCGGTGCGGACGACAACCGGCCGGCCAGCTCGGAGGTCGGCGCGTTCCAGGACACCGCGGTGAACGCCTTCTCCCGGGCGGCGTCGTAGGACTGCGGGCCGGCGCCGTCGCCGCGCAACTGCACCAGGGTGTTGCCGTTGCGGTCGACCACGGCCACGCTGACCCGCTGGTTGTCCCGCTGCGCCGCGTCCAGCGCGGCCTGCGCCGCCTTCGTGGCGGCCGCGATGGTCAGGTGCGTGCTCTGCTGCAGATTGCCGTCGGAGGCGTCCGCGACGACCGGCGCTTTCGTCGCGGGATCGGTGCCCTCGGCGTTCGAGGCGACCACGCCCACGACGCCCGCGGTGGCGGCGACGGCCGCGACGCCGCCGACCAGGAGCCGGGTCCGGAGGCTGATGCTCTTGGTGTTCATGGTGTTTCCCTCGCGTTGTCGGGTGCCGCGGCCGGTGCCGCCGGTTCCCCACCCATACTTCGGCTCCGAGCGCGCCCCGCCATCGACGCGGCGGCTACATCCGCGACCCCGCCCGGCCGACACCCGGGTCAGCCGATCGGTTGATCCCGAAACCGCCCGAACCCGGCACAATGAGCTGTTCGACCGGCTTGGATACCTGGTCACCGGCTCATGGGCCACGGAGTCACCGGTTCGCGGGCCGTTGCGCCACGGGTTCGGAATCGCGAGCCCGGACCGCGAATGATCGAAAGCTCGGGCCAACCGGGTCGCAAGACCGATTCATGCCGGGTCGAGGACCGGGCCGCTCGCAGGAGGTGATCACCACGCACAACCGAACACAGGCCGCTCCTGACCCGCGCAGGCTCGGCCTCACCATGGACATCGCCTTCTACGTCCTGCTGGCCGCCTCCCTGGCCCGCTTCCTGATTCGCCATCAGGACACCCCGCGAACCCCGTGGGTGGTCGCCCTCTCGCTGGTCCTGGCCGTTCTCTACGCCCTCGGTTCGCATCGCACCGCCACCTATGACCCGGCGAAATCCGCCCGGCCCGGGCAGGGTGACACTCCTCGGCCGGACTCCGTGGGGCGTGGCGTCGAACCGGCATCGGCGGAAGTCGTCGAATCCCCGGCGGACGCGACGCACGGTGGTGGGGCTGTGCGCACGGCATCTCATCGGCCGCGACCATCGGGCGAACGAGCGGATTCCGTCGATGCCGCTGCGGCCGAGCCGCTTTCGCGGGTCGGCCCGGTCGACGGGCGTGCGGCGCTGTGGCTGGGATTGGTCATCGCGGTGTGGGCGGTGCTCGTACTGCTCGGCCCGAGTTTCGCGTGGTGCGCGGTCCCGCTGCTGTATCTGGCGCTGCGGATCCTGCCGTTGCGGATCGCGGTGGCGGCGGTGGTCGCGCTGACCGTGCTGATCGTCGTGACCCAGGTGCGCCTGGCCGGGTGGCTGGACCCGAACGTGCTGCTCGCACCGCCGGCCGTCGCCGCGGTGGCGACGGCGACGTTCGTGTTCATGCGCCGCCAGACCGAGCGGCAGGCCGCGCTCATCGACGACCTGATGCGTACCCGGGCGGAGTTGGCGGGCAGCGAGCGGCGCGCGGGCATGCTCGCCGAGCGGCAGCGCGTGGCCATGGAGATACACGACACGCTGGCGCAGGGACTTTCGAGCCAGGGCATGCTGCTGCAGGCCGCGGACCGGGTGTGGGACGCCGAGCCGGAGCGGGCGCGGGCGCACGTGCGCGCCGCCGCCGGGGTGACCGAGCGGAACCTCGCCGAGGCCCGGCGCTTCGTCCACGATCTCGCCCCGGCCGAACTGGCCGAGAACGGTTCGCTGGCAGCGGCTTTGCGCACCCTGGCCGACCGCGCGGCCGAGGACGGCATCGCCGCGAGTTTCGCGAGCGACGGCGCGCCCGTGGAGCCGCCCGCGCGCGTCGCGGCCGCGCTGCTGCGCATCGCCCAGGGCGCGCTGGCCAATGCGCGTGAGCACGGTGCGGCGCGGACGGTGACGCTCACCCTGACCCACCTGGGCGACCAGATCGTGCTCGACGTCGCCGACGACGGGCGCGGCTTCGATCCGGGCGCCGTAGCCGCCACCGGTGAACGCGGGCACGGGATTCCGGCGATGCGGGCCCGGCTGCGGCAGTTCGGCGGCACGCTCACCATAGAATCCGCGCCGGGCGAGGGCACGGTGCTCTCGGCCGCCATACCCCTGGAGGCGTCGTGACCGCCGAATCCCCTGTGCGCCTGATCATCTGCGACGACCACGCGGTGGTGCGCGCGGGCCTGCTCGCGCTGCTGGGCAGCGCCCCGGGCATCGAGGTGATCGGCGAGGCGGGCAGCGGGCCCGAGGCGGTGGCCCTGGCCGAACGGCTGCGCCCCGACGTCGTGCTCATGGATCTGCAACTGGGCGGGGACATGGACGGCGCCGAAGCCACCCGCCGCATAACGGCTCTCCCGTCCCCGGCCCCGCGCGTGCTGGTGCTGACCACCTACGACACCGACGCCGACATCACCCGCGCGATCTCCGCGGGCGCGACGGGCTACCTGCTCAAGGCCGAGAGCGCCGACGAGCTGTTCGCCGCGATTCACGCTGCCGCACAAGGCCGTACGGCGCTGTCCCCACCGGTGGCCCAGCGCGTCATGTCCCAGCTGCGCCACCCCAAACCCAGCCTGACGGCCCGCGAACTGGACATCCTGGCCCAGCTGGCCCGGGGCTCGGGGAACCGCGAGATAGCCCGCGCCCTGCACATCAGCGAGGCGACGGTGAAAACCCATCTGGGCCGCATCTACGACAAACTCGGCGTCGACACCCGCGCCGCGGCGGTCGCCGTGGCGAACGAACAACGCCTACTGCCCTGAATCCGCCGTTGCTGCCGGTACCGGAGGCGCGAAGAAAGCCGTGCCGCACCGGTGTCCCGGTGCGGCAGGGCTTTTCGGGCGTTCGGTCAGGCCGTCGCGACCAGGCGGGCCGCGTTGGCCGCCTCGTCGTCGATCGCCTCGTTGGCGGCGAGCTCGGCGTGCACGCGGTCGTAGTAGCGGTTGATCTCGGTGTTGGCGCGCTCGCCGTCCCAATCCAGGTGCGGGGCGATCAGGGTGGCGATCTCCGGGGCCGCCTTCAGGCCGCGGTCGGGCACCTCGATCGAGATGCGGGTCCGGCGGGTGAGGATGTCGTCCAGGTGCAGGGCGCCCTCGTGGGTGACCGCGTAGACGGCCTCGGCCCCGATGTAGTCGTCGGCACCCGGAATCGGCTGCGCCAGTGCGGGATCGGCGGCGATCAGTTCGAAGATGCCCCCGCTCAGCGAGCCGTAGCGGCCGAGCAGGTGGTGCACGGTCTCGACCGGCAGCCCGGTACGGGCGGCCACGCCGGACGCGTCGTCCAGCATCTCGCGGTAGCCCACCGCGCCCAGGACGGGCACGTTCTCGGTGCTGGACGCCGGCACGTCGCCGCCCAGTCGCGCGGCGGCCGCGTCGACCACGTCCGAGGCCATCACCCGGTAGGTGGTGTACTTGCCGCCCGCGATGACGAACAGGCCCGGCGCGGGCTCGGCCACCGCGTGCTCGCGCGAGAGCTTGGAGGTCTCCTTCGACGCGCCGGTCATCAGCGGGCGCAGCCCCGCGTACGTACCGACGATGTCCGCGCGCGTGAGCGGTTCGCGCAGCAGCGAATTGATGTGATCCAGGATGTACTGCACATCGGCCGCGCTGGCGGTCGGATGGTTCTTGTCCAGCGACCATTCGGTGTCGGTGGTGCCGATGATCCAGTGCTCCGCCCACGGAATCACGAACAGCACGGACTTCTCGGTGCGCATGATCAGGCCGGTGTCCATGTTCAGCCGTTCGCGCGGCACCATGATGTGCACGCCCTTGGACATCCGCACGTGGAACGGGAATTCGACGCCGGTCATCTGGATCATGTCGTCGGTCCACACGCCGGTGGCGCTGATGACGGTCCGGGCCCGGATGGTGTGCGCCGCACCGGTTTCCAGATCGGTGACCCGCGCGCCGACGATGCGCTCGCCGTCGCGCAGCAGCCCGGTGACCCGGGTGCGGGTCAGCACTGTCGCCCCGTGCTCGGCGGCGGTGCGGGCCAGCGTCATGGTGTGCCTGGCGTCGTCGACCTGCGCGTCGTAGTAGCGGATCGCGCCGGTCATGGCGTCGTCCTTGAGCGCGGGCGCCAATTCCAGTGCGCCGGTGCGGGTCAGGTGCTTGTGCATGGGCACCGAGCGCGCGCCGCCGAGGGTGTCGTACAGCGCGACCCCGGCGCCGATGTAGGCGCGTTCCCAGACCCGGTGCTGCAGCGGGAACAGGAAGGACACCGGGCGCACCAGGTGCGGCGCGAGCTTGCTCAGCAACAGCCCGCGCTCCTTCAAAGCCTCACGGACCAGGGCGAAGTCGAGCTGCTCGAGGTAGCGCAGCCCGCCGTGGATGAGTTTGGAGGACCGGCTCGAGGTCCCCGCGGCGAAATCGCGGGCCTCGACCAGGGTGACGGACAGGCCGCGCGCGGCCGCGTCCAGGGCGGCGCCGGCTCCGGTTACCCCGCCACCGATGACCAGGACGTCGATCTCGGTGTCGCCGAGCGCATCGATGGCCCGGGCGCGGTAGGCGGGATCCAGTTGTGCGGACACGAAATTGCTCCTTGTTATCGGTTGAGCGGTGATCGAAGGTACGGGGGGATTCAGTCCTGGTCGTCGTCTATATCGACCCAGTCCAGGGTTCGTGAAACAGCTTTGAGCCACCGGGCGTAGCCGCGTTCGCGGCGCTCGGTCGACCAGGTGGGCTCCCAGCGCCGGTCCTCGTGCCAGTTGGCGACCAGTTCGTCGGTGTTGTTCCAGAACCCGACCGCCAGACCCGCCGCGTATGCCGCACCGAGCGCGGTGGTTTCGGGGACCCGCGGCCGGGAGACCGGCACGCCGAGGAAGTCGGCCTGGATCTGCATGGCCAGTTCGTTCGCGGTGACGCCGCCGTCCACCCGCAGGGTGGCGAGCCGCACACCGGAATCGCGCTGCATGGCCTCGACCACGTCGCGGGTCTGGTAGCAGATGGATTCCAGTGTGGCCCTTGCCAGATGGGCGTTGTTGCTGAAGCGCGACAGGCCGACGATGGCGCCGCGGGCATCGGGCCGCCAGTACGGGGCGAACAGTCCGGAGAACGCGGGCACGAAGTACACCCCGCCGGTGTTCTCGACCGATTCGGCGAGCGATTCCACATGCGCCGCACCGGAAATGATGCCCAGCTGATCGCGCAGCCACTGCACGGCCGAACCGGTGACCGCGATCGAGCCCTCGAGCGCGTACACCGGCTTGTCGTCGCCGAACTGGTAGGCGACGGTGGTGAGCAGGCCGTGCTGCGAGTGCACGATATCGGTACCGGTATTGAGCATCAGGAAATTCCCGGTGCCGTAGGTGTTCTTGGCCTCACCCGGCCGGAAGCACACCTGCCCGACGGTGGCGGCCTGCTGATCGCCGAGCACTCCGGCGATGAGCACCGAGCCCTTGAACGGCCCGTCCGGGTTGGTGCGACCGAACCCCTCGGGGTCGGCGGACGGCGCGATGCGCGGCAGCATGGCGCGCGGTACACCGAAGATCTCCAGCAATTCCTCGTCCCAGTCCAGGGTTTCGAGGTTCATGAGCATGGTGCGCGAGGCGTTGGTGACGTCGGTGACGTGTTCGCCGCCGCGCGCCCCGCCGGTGAGGTTCCAGATGAGCCACGAGTCCGGGGTGCCGAACAGGGCGTCACCGCGTTCGGCGGCCGCGCGCACGCCCTGGACGTTGTCCAGGATCCACTTCAGCTTGCCGCCCGAGAAGTACGGCGCCGGTGGCAGACCCGAGCGCTGCCGGATGGTGTCGCCGTGCCCGGCCCGGTTCACCTCGGCGATGATGCGGTCGGTGCGGGTGTCCTGCCAGACGATGGCGTTGTAGTACGGGCGGCCGGTGCGGCGGTCCCAGACCAGGGTGGTCTCGCGCTGATTGGTGACCCCGACCGCGGCCAGATCGTCGGCGGTCAGGTCGGCCGCGGCGAGCGCGGTCTTGATGACGGTGCGGCTGCGTTCCCAGATCTCGGCGGGATTGTGTTCCACCCAGCCGGCCTGCGGCAGTATCTGCTCGTGCTCGAGTTGATGCCGGGCAACCACGTTCCCGCCGTGGTCGAACACCATGAATCGCGTGGAGGTCGTGCCCTGATCGATGGCTCCGACGTACTGCGTCATCGCGGTCCCTTTCCGGAGACTCGTCGTTGAGTCCGTTTGCCCTGGTGAGCTGGTCGCCGCCGAGCTCTACGTCCACGCTACGAAGGGGTGGCCTGCACCGACAGAGTCTCCGTTCGACAATGCTGAACGGTTTGCTGGTAGGTTACGGGCATGCCGGGTCCGATTCAGTCGATCGAACGTGCGGCGGCCGTGTTGCGCCTGCTCGCGCGGGGATCCGGGCGGATGGGAGTCGGCGAGATAGCGGTGGCGCTCGGGCTGGCCAAGCCGACCGCGCACGGCATCCTGCGCACCCTGCAGGGGGTCGGATTCGTCGATCAGGATCCGGCCACCGGTAAGTATCGGCTCGGCGGCGGGCTCACCGAACTCGGCTCGCCGTACATCGACGTGAACGAACTGCGATCGCGGGCGATCAATCGCGCGGACACGCTCGCCGCGCGGACGGGGGAGTCGGTGCGGATCGCCGCGCCGGTGCACGGCGCGATCACGGTGGTGCACCACGTCTTCCGCCCGGACAACACCGCGCAGGCGCTCGAGGTGGGCCAGGTCCTGCCGCCGTACGCCACCGCGCTGGGCAAGGTGCTGCTGGCCTACGACGCCGAGCTCGCGGCGGCGGTGCGCGAGGGCGGGCTGCCCGCGCTGACCCACCGCACGATCACCGCGCCCGCGGAACTGGGCCGCGCGCTCACCGAGATCCGGCGCACCGGCTGGGCGGGCGATGTCGGCGAGTTCCGTTCGGGGGAGGCGGGTCTGGCCGCGCCGATCCGGGGCCGCGGCGGTCTCGTGGTCGGCGCGCTCGGCATCACCGGCGCGATCGACCGGCTGTGCGACGGCCAGCTGCGCCCGCGGCCCGCGCTGGTCGACCTCGTCCGAGATGCGGCGCACGCCGTTTCACGCGATCTTGGTGGTGCACAGTGATTTTCGCGACCGAGGTGATCGTCACGCCCGACAGGAGTGAACACCCATGACCCAGCGGTACGTGCTCGCCATCGATCAGGGCACCACGTCGACCCGATGCATCCTGTTCGACCAGCGGGCGCGCCTGGCCGGGGTGGCACAGCGCGAGCAGCGCCAGCACTACCCCAAACCCGGGTGGGTGGAACAGGACGCGCTCGAGATCTGGCGCAACGTCGAACGGGTGGTGCCCGCCGCGCTGCGGGATTCGGGCATCGCGGTGGATCAGGTGGCGGCGATCGGCATCGCCAATCAGCGTGAGACCACCGTGGTCTGGGATCGCCGCACCGGGACACCCATCGGCCGGGCCATCGTCTGGCAGGACGTGCGCACCGAGGAGCTGGTCCGGAATCTGCGGGAAACGCCGGGCGCGGAACGCATTCGGGAACTGTGCGGGCTGCCCCTGGCGACCTACTTCGCCGCCCCGCGACTGCGCTGGCTGCTGGACAACGTGCCCGGGTTGCGCGACCGCGCCGAACGCGGCGACGTGCTCTTCGGCACAATGGAGACCTGGCTGGTCTGGAACCTCACCGGCGGCGCGGATCACGGCGTGCACGTCACCGACGTCACCAACGCCGGGCGCACCCTGCTGATGAATCTCGAAACCCTGGACTGGGACGCGGAACTGCTCCGCTTCTTCGATATCCCGCGGGCGATGCTGCCCCGCATCGAACCCTCCACCGGCGAGTTCGGCGTGGCCCGGCGGGTGGCCCCCGGCGTGCGCATCGCGGCCGCGCTCGGCGATCAGCACGCGGCGCTGTTCGGGCAGACCTGTTTCGCGCCCGGTGAGACCGAATGCACCTACGGCACCGGCGGTTTCCTGCTCATGAACACCGGGCGCGAGCTGATCCGATCCCAGCACGGCCTGCTCACCACCATCGGCTACCAGGTGGGCCCGGAGCCGGTGTACGCCCTGGAGGGCCCGATCGCCGTCACCGGTTCCCTGGTGCAGTGGCTGCGGGACAACATCGGCCTGATCGCCAGCGCGCCCGAGATCGAAACCCTCGCGGGCACGGTCGAGGACAACGGCGGCTGCTACCTGGTGCCCGCGTTCTCGGGGCTGTACGCGCCGCACTGGCGCAGTGACGCCCGGGGCCTGCTCATCGGGCTCACCTCGTACGTCAACCGGGGTCATATCGCCCGCGCGGTGCTCGAGGCCACCGCCTGGCAGACCCGCGACGTGGTCGAGGCCATGAACGCCGACTCCGGGCTGCACGCCGCGGCGCTGCGGGTGGCGGGCGGTATGACCTCGGACAACCTGCTGATGCAGATCGTGGCCGACGCCCTGGACATACCGGTCATGCGGCCGATCGTGGCCGAGACCGTCTCGCTGGGCGCGGCCTACGCGGCGGGCCTGGCGGTCGGGTACTGGCCGGATCTGCAGGGCCTGCGCCACAACTGGCGGGTGGCGGCCCAGTGGGTGCCGCGCATGGATCCCCGCCTGCGGGCCGCCGAGTACGAGAACTGGCAGCGGGCGGTGCAGCTTACCTTCGGTTGGCTGCGCCTGGAGAAGCCCTTGACCTAACGTGAAAGGTATGCGGTTGTACGTGGGGTGCGCGATGTGGACTCATCCGGAATGGCAGGAGAAACCTCTTCCCCCGGCGGAGCGGCTGCGCACCTATTCCTCGTGGTGCAATGCGGTGGAAGGGAATACGACGTTCTACGCCACTCCACAGCGCCGGACCGTGGAATCCTGGGCGCGCCAGACGGATCCGGACTTCCGGTTCGTGATGAAGTTGCCGCGCACCGTCACTCATGATCGTCGCCTCGCCGGTATCGACGACGAGATGAACGCCTTCCTGGACGCGGTGGAGCCGCTGGGCCGCCGCCTGCACGCGCTGTGGGTGCAGCTGCCGGGCTCGTTCACCGATCTGCGGGCGCTGGCCACCCTGCTGGACGGGCTGCCCCCGCACTACCGGGTGGCGGTCGAGGTGCGCCATCCCGCCTTCTTCGACAACCACCGGGCGATAGCGCAGCTGGAGTCGGTGCTGGAATACGCGGGCGCGGAATGGATTCCGTTCGACACCACGACGCTGTTCGCGAGTCCCGCGCGCAGCGCGGCCGAACACGAGGCGCAGTCGAAGAAGCCGCGACTGCCGGCGCGGACCGGCGCCCTGACCAAGTTCCCGATCGTGCGCTACCACGGCCGGGACGACACGGCCGCGACGATCGCGGGCTGGCAGCCCTGGGTCGAGCAGACGGTGACCTGGCTGCGGGAGGGCCGCTCGCCGACGGTCTTCATCCACACCCCGGACAACGCCGGGTCCCGCGCCCTGTCCCGCCGGTTCCACGACGAGGTCCGGGCGCGGGTGCCCGAACTGGAGCCGTTGCCGACCCCCGTACCCACCGATCCCATGACGCTGTTCTGAGCGGGCGGCGCCGTCCCGCCTCCCGATCCGGCGCCGTCGGACGTCCGCCGCCGTCACCCGATCAGCAGCGAATCCCGTTCCCGCCGTTGTGCTTCGCGCGCGAGCGAACGGTCCCGCTGCTCCTCGAACCGCAGCACGTCCCGTTCGAGTCGCTCGATGAATTCCCCGAGCTCGTTGCGCAGTTCGTCGCCGCGCGCACCGAAATCGGTGCGGTCCCAGATGTTCCACTTCTTCAGCACCGGACAGATGACCTCTTCCAGATGCTGGCGCAGGTCGTAGATGCCGTGCTTGGCCATCAGCACGCCGTTGCGGCGGAAGTTCGGCATGCCCGCACCGGGCATCTGGAACTCGGTGATGACGTGCACGATGGCCTGCATCGCCTGGTCGGGCGAGACGTCGAGGGCGGCGCCGCACATATTGCGGTAGAAGATCATGTGCAGGTTCTCGTCGGCGGCGATGCGCTGCAGCATCTTGTCCGCTATGGGGTCATTGCAGACTTTGCCGGTATTGCGGTGAGAAACACGCGTGGCCAACTCTTGAAAAGTGACATACGCGACGGAGTACATGAATCCGGCGGCAACCTGAATGGCGTTGGTGCCCAGCCGTTTCTGAACCAGACCGGTCGGATTGTATCCACCGGTCATGTGCGTCATGCGCGCCTGTTCCAGGGCCTCGGGATCCACGCCGCGGGTGACCACCAGGTAGTCGCGCAGCACGATGCCGTGCCGGTTCTCCTCGGCCGTCCAGCGGCCCACCCACGTACCCCAGGGTCCGTCCTGGGAGAAGTTCTCGGCGATCTCCCGGTGGTAGCTGGGCAAATTGTCCTCGGTGAGAAGATTGGTGATCATCGCCGCCTTGGCGACTTCGCTGAGAACGGACTGCTCAGGGTCCCAATCGCTGCCTCCCATTGCTGAGAAGTTGCGACCCTGATCCCACGGCACATAGTCGTGCGGATGCCAGTCCTTGGCCATGGATAGATGCCTGTTCACATTTTGTTCGGCAATCGGTTCCAGCTCGATGAGCAACTCGAGCTGCGTCAGATTCCTGGCCACGGTCGTGTGCCTCCCTCGAAATGACTCGGCGCTAGGGAATGATGGTGTAGCTCAATACCTGTCAGCCGATGGATGACGGTGGAATACGCTTTGGATGCGGCGTTCGCCGCCGTGGCGAAGGAGCCGCGGGGAAGAGTCCCGGGGGTGTCCGCGTGTCGCGCGGGGAGACTGGTCGGCTTCGCCTCGGATAATCTAGCCCAGTTCGCCGGAGATTGGCTTCACCCCCCGCCGATGTGTTCACGGCCGGGTGCACTCGCTAGCTGCTTACCAGTTCTTGACAAGTCCAGCCGAGACCAGACAAGCCCACGCGGATCGAAACCTGGTTCGCCGGAGCATTGCTACGGAGAGTGAACGACTCATGCAGACACCCAAACGAACCAAATTCCCCAGCGTCGTGGTGACTTCGGTGGCCGCGACCACCTCCATCGCCGGCGACATCGACTCGACCTGGAAGGGCTTGCTCAACGGCGAGAGCGGGATCGACGTCCTCGAGGACAGTTTCCTCGACGACTTCGGCCTGCCGGTCCGCATCGGCGGTCACCTCAAGGTCACGCCGGACGCGGTGCTGAGCCGCGAGGAATGCAAGCGCAACTCCTACGTCGAGCAGATGGCCCTGGTGCTCGGGCGCGAGGTGTGGCGCAACGCGGGCAGTCCGCAGGTGGACGGCGACCGGCTCGGCGTCGCGATCGGAACCGGTCTCGGCGGCGCCGAAATGCTCATCACCGCACGGGACAAGCTCTCCAGCGGCGGCTACCGCAAGGTCTCCCCGCTGACCGTGCAGGGCATCATGCCGAACGGCCCGGCCGCCGTCGTGAGCGTCGAGCTCGGCGCGAGGGCCGGTGTGACAACGCCCGTTTCGGCATGTTCGTCCGGTTCCGAGGCGATCGCCAACGCCTGGCAGCGCATCGTCATGGGCGATGCCGACGTGATGATCACCGGCGGCGTGGAGGGCTCGATCCAGGCGCTGCCGATCGCGGGCTTCTCCATGATGCGCGCCATGAGCACGCGAAATCACGACCCCAAGGCCGCATCTCGGCCGTTCGACCGCGACCGGGACGGCTTCGTCTTCGGTGAGGCCGGCGCGCTCATGGTCCTCGAGACCGAGGAGCACGCGCGGGCGCGCGGGGCCCGGATCCACGCCCGGCTCATGGGCGCCGGCATCACCTCCGACGGCTTCCACCTCGTCGCACCCGATCCGGAGGGCACCGGGGCGGCGCGCGCGATGACCCGCGCGATGGAGCACGCGGGCATTTCCAAAGCCGATGTGTCGCATATCAATGCGCACGCCACCGCCACCCCCATCGGCGATACCGCCGAGGCGAACGCGATCTCGCAAGCGGTCGGCAACCATGCCGCGGTGTACGCGCCCAAGTCCGCGCTCGGTCATTCCATCGGCGCGGTGGGCGCGCTCGAATCGGTGCTGACGGTCCTCAGCGTGCGGGACGGAATCATCCCGCCCACGCTGAATTTGGACAATCTGGACCCGGAAATCGACCTCGACGTGGTCGCGGGCACGGCGCGCGCCGGCACCTACGACTACGCCCTCAACAACTCGTTCGGATTCGGCGGTCACAATGTGGCTCTCGCCTTCGGCCGCTACTGAATGCACTCCGCCCGGTACAGAGTGACGTGGATCATGGGCACCTGCTAGTCTTCCCCAGCCCCAGCTACTTCTCGGGCTTCGGAGTCGATTCTTGTTCGGTGTCACTGCACAGTCATAGCTGTGAGTTGAAAAAGGATAGGGAATGATCGGCGAGACCTTCGATGACTATCTGGACGAGCACGGCAATATCAAGATCCCCAGCAACCTGACCATGATCGACCTGGTCGACAAGCACGCCGCGCAGGGGGATGAGCTCGCCTATCGCTATGTCGACTACTCACGTGAACGTGACGGCGAGTACCTCGAATTGACCTGGAACCAGTTCGGCGTCCGGCTCCGGGCGGTGGCGGCGCGCCTGCAACAGGTGACCCAGCCGGGCGACCGCGTCGCCATTCTGGCGCCGCAGGGGCTCGAATACATCGTCGCCATGTACGCGGCGGTGTACGCGGGCTGTATCGCCGTGCCGTTGTTCGATCCGGATGAGCAGGGACACTCCGATCGGCTCCACGCCGTGCTCGCGGACTGCGAGCCCGCGGCCATTCTGACCGTCGGCGCCTCCGCGGCGGGCGTGCGCGACCTGTTCCGCGATCGGCCCGCGCCGCAGCGGCCGCGCATCATCGCGGTGGAAGCGATTCCGGACAGTGTGGGCTCGGCCTGGGTGCGGCCGGACATCGACATCGACAACGTGGCCTACCTGCAGTACACCTCCGGCTCCACCCGCTCGCCCGCGGGCGTGGAGATCACCCACCGGGCCGTGGGAACCAATCTGCTGCAGGTGATCACGACCGTCGGGATCACCGAGAAGGCGCGCGGGGTCACCTGGCTGCCGCTGTTCCACGACATGGGTCTGCTGACGGTCATCCTGCCGACCATCGGCGGCAAGTTCATCACCATCATGTCGCCCAGCGCCTTCGTCCGCCGCCCGTACCGCTGGATCAAGGAACTGGCCGCGCAGGAGGACGGTGCCGAGATCTTCGCCGCCGCACCGAATTTCGCCTTCGAGCACGCCGCCGCCCGCGGTCTGCCGAAACCGGGCGAGGAGCTCGACCTGTCCAATGTGATCGGCCTGATCAACGGCAGCGAGCCGGTGTCGGTCACCTCGATGAAGAAGTTCAACGACGCCTTCGAACCGTACGGCCTGCCCAAGACCGCGATGAAGCCGTGCTACGGCATGGCCGAGGCCACGCTGTTCGTCTCGGCCACCCGCCGCGAGGACGAGGCCCGCACGGTCTACGTCGATCGCGTCGAGCTCAACGCCGGGCGCATGACCGAGGTGTCGCCGGACGCGGAAAACGCTGTGGCACAGGTGTCCTGCGGGTATGTCGCGCTCTCGCAGTGGGCGGTCATCGTCGATCCGGACACCGCGTCGGAGAAGCCCGAGGGTCAGGTCGGCGAGATCTGGCTGCACGGCAAGAACATGGGCATCGGCTACTGGGGGCGTCCCGAGGAGACGGTCGCCACCTTCCAGAACCTGCTCAAGACCCGGCAGCCGCGGGGCAGTCACGCCGAGGGCACGGACACCGACGCCATGTGGATGCGCACCGGCGACTTCGGCGCGTATCTGGACGGCGAGCTCTACATCACCGGCCGCGTGAAGGATCTGGTGATCGTCGACGGCCGCAACCACTACCCGCAGGATCTGGAGTACTCGGCGCAGGAGTCCAGCACCGCGCTGCGGCCGGGCTTCGTCGCCGCGTTCTCGGTCTCGGCCAACCAGATTCCGGCCGAGTCCGCGACCGACGGCGCCGCGCCCGATCCCGGCAACTCCGCCGAGCAACTGGTGATAGTGGCCGAACGCGGTACGGGCGCGGCCAAACTCGATCCCGAGCCCATCGCCGAGACGGTCCGCGCGGCCATCGCCAAGCGGCACGGTGTCGCGGTGCGGGACCTGCTGCTCGTCCCCGCCGGGTCGATTCCGCGCACCTCCAGCGGCAAGATCGCCCGCCGGGCCTGCAAGGCCGCTTACGTCGAGGGCACCCTGCGCGGCGGCCATCGCCAGCAGGCGTTCCCGGACGAAGCCGAATAGTATTGCCCCGCATCGCCGATCGCACTTGCGCGCGGTCGGCGATGCGACCCGGACACGGGCGGCCGACCGGCCCGCTCGCACACGGGCCGCGCGTGGTCCGCCGGGTCCGGACCCGGTCCGGTCGGCGGGCAAGGTCCGATGACGGTCCGGCGCGCGAGCCGGCGATTCCCGTCCAGGTCCGTACACTGTGCCGCCGTGTGGACTTCCGCCCGAATCGGGCTCCTGCTGGTCACGACCGCCCTGACCGTCGCCGGTGTGGCGCACCCCGCGAACGCGCGGCCGAGTCCGGCCGTGGCCGCGGCCGTCTGCGGAACCCCGCTGTCCGACACCGAACTCGACCGCGTCGCCGCGCTCTCGGACACCGGCGACCTGACCGGTGACGCGCTGACCCGGCTCGAAACCGCCGTCGCGCGCCATCACGAGATCACCGAGATCCTGAACGCGCACGGGGATCGGCGCGGGCTCTTCGGCATCGGCCTGGACGGGGTGGAGCGGGCCGCGGTCATGCCGCTGCAGCGTGACCCGCTCGCGTTCCGGGACCGGGACTACGCGCACGCCATCAGCCTGGAACTGCTCAGCCGCTACCTGGACAACCTGCACGGCGAATTCACCGGCGGCCCGGTCGAATGGCATTGGGCGCGGTACTTCGCGCAGGCCGCGCGCTGCGAGATGTCCGGCGCCCAGGTGGCCATGTCCGGCTACAACGCGCATCTCGCGGTGGACCTGGCCTACTCGGTCGCCGCGGTGAACAGCGAGATCGACGACGCGCCGGACTATTTCACGATCGTCGCGAGCATCGCCGCCGCGGGCGATGTCATCGTGGATCGGACGAAGGCGGTCTACGGCGCCGACCTCGGCCCGCTGTGGCGCTTCTACTTCGTCGGCGAGGGCCTGGATCTGCTGTTCGGCCGGGGCGTGGCCACCGAGCAGCTGCTGATCGCCGCCGACCTGGGCGCGAACGTCGTCATTTTCGGAAACGGCCTGGCCCTGCGGGATCCGGTGCTGCGCGACCCCGTCGCCGCGGAGATCCGCGCGCTGTCCGACGCCGCGGACGCGGCCTTCGGAGTGCTCGCGCAGATCCACGCGCTCTGACCACGCCGGCGGGTGCGCGTCGGGGCTCGGACGCCGGCGGACGAGCGTCGAGGGGACGTACCGCTCAGGGCTCGGGATGCAACCGCGCGCCGTGCAGGCGCGGTCCGGGCGCGCCGTGCGTGTGCGGACCGCGCCCGGCGGACTTGGCCCAGTACATGCTGTAGTCCGCAGCCTGCAGCAGGTCGTCCGCGGTCGTGTGCGCGGCGTACTCCTCGGCGACGCCCACGCTGGCGGTGATGGTGAGCCGGTGCCCGTTCACCTCGAATGGGTGGGTGAAGGCCCGCCGCACCTCGTGCGAGACCGCGTCGACGTCACCGCTGGAATCCGGTACCAGGATCACGAATTCGTCCCCGCCCATCCGCGCGACCAGCCGCCCCGGTCCGGTGACGCAGGCGTCGAGTCGAGTGGCGGCCTGCACCAGCAGTTCGTCGCCCACCGCGTGGCCGAAGGTGTCGTTCACGGACTTGAAGTGATCGAGATCGACGTAGCAGAGCCCCACCCGGCGGTCGGGATCGGTGAACGCGGCGGTGAGCGCGTCGAAGAAACGGGAACGATTGGCCAGCCCGGTCAGCTGATCGTGGTGGGCGCGGTAGTGCAGGCGCTCGCGCAGCGCGCGGCGTTCGGAGATGTCCTCCACCAGGATGAGCGTGTACTGCGGCTCGCCGTGTTCGCTGCGAATGAGCGAGACGTTGATGTTCGTCCACACCGTGCGCCCGTCGCGATGCGGGTACGCCTTCTCCAGTTGCACGTTGTCGACCTCGCCGGAGAGCACCGCGGCGTACAGCGGCCACATGGCCGGATCGTCGTCCGGGTGGGTCAGATCGGTCACCTCGAGCGCGCACATCTCGGCGGGGGTGTAGCCGAGCATGGTGGCGAAGGCGGCGTTCACCTCGATGATGCGCCCCGTCATATCCGACAGGCCGGTGCCGATTCCGGCCTGGGCGAAGACCGCGCGGAAGCGAGCCTCGCTGGCCCGCAACTGTTCCTGCATCCGGATGCGCGCGGTGATCTCGGCGACCCGCACGCTCTCCTGTTCGGCGAGCAGCCAGGCCCGGAAGGCGCGCACGTACCCGGTGGTGAAGGCGCCCAGCACCGCCGCCGCGCGCTCGGGCGCGATACCCATGTCCTGCTCGAACCAGTCGGCGAGCACGGTAACGGTGCGCCCCAGGACCTCCGCGCCCACGAAGTGCGCCCGCGCGAGTTCGGCGCCGAGTTCGGCGACCTGCCGGGCGGAGGCGCCGTTGCGCGCGGCGGCGTCCACCCGCTCGGCCAGTCTGGTCAGCAACGCGCCGGCTTCGTCCCGGCTCATGGGCACGACATGGTCGCGGGCTCCGCTGTCGAGCGCGGCTACCCACTGTTCGACCAACTCGGCGTGCGGGCCACCCTGCTCCGGCCCACCCCCGGGATCCGACGCCATGAGGGACGATGGTAGCCCGACCGGTCGGTGCCTGCTAACCCCGCCCCTATCGGCCGACTTGGGATACCATTGCGGCGCTTCAGGATTGGTTTGCGCGATGCGTGCCGGGTGCGAAGAGGGGTAGCGAGACGATGACCAGACCGAGTTGGGCTCCCGAGGGCATCGATTTGGATCGCCCCAGCGCCTCACGGGTGTACGACTACTTCGTCGGCGGCATGCACAATTTCGAGATCGATCGCGAATTGGCCCGTCAGATAGAGCTGTTCACGCCCAACGTCGCGGAAACCATGCGCGCCAACCGAGATCTGTTGCGCCGCTGCGTCCGCTACCTGACCGACAAGGGCATCGATCAGTTCCTGGATCTGGGCTCGGGCATTCCCACCGTCGGCAACGTGCACGAGGTGGCCCAGGCCCGAAACCCGCAGGCCCGTGTGGTTTACGTGGACATCGATCCGGTCGCGGTCGCGCACAGCCAGGCCATCCTGTACGACAACAAGCTCGCCGGCGTGATCCACGGCGATGTCGCGCGGCCCGATGCCATCGTGAACGATCCGCTGGTCGCCGAGCTCATCGACTTCGATCGCCCGCTGGCCGTATTGCTCTTGGGCGTACTGCATTTCGTGCCCGACGAGAGCGATCCCGCCGCCGCCGTGGCCCGGCTGCAGGACCTGTGCGCGCCCGGCAGCTACCTCGCGATCACGCACGCCACCGCGGACGGTCAGCCCGCGGAAGTGCTGGAGGCACAGAAGCTTTCCGGTCGCACCTCCACCGAGATCAGCCTGCGCGCCCGCGACGAGATCGCCGCGTACTTCGGCGACTGGACCCTTGTCGATCCCGGTCTGGTCCACCTGCCGCTGTGGCGGCCGGAGGATCCGGCCGACGTCGGCGAGCGCCCGGAGAGCTCGGGCGCGTACGGCGCCCTGGCACACAAGAACTGACCGCGCGGGATCGGATTTCGGCGCGATGTCGTCAAGGGCACTTATGGTTTTCGCCCGCCCACGAATCGTGGACGGGCGAGAACGCGGCGGGGTGCTCAGGGGCTCACCTCCCGCGCCGGGCTCGGGCGCCGGAAGGTCACCGCGGCCGCCACGGCGGCGAGTGCGGCGATCGCGGCCGCGCCGGTGAAGGCGGCGGCGAACCCGTCGGTGAGCGCGGCCTTGTCGTCCAGGCGTTCCGCGCCCGCCGCCGCGGCGACGGCGGTCACGGCGGCCAGGCCCAGCGCCGAACCGATCTGATAGCCGGTGTTCACGATGCCCGAGGCCAGCCCGCCCTCCTGCGGCGGCGCGGCCGAGATGGCGGTCTGCAGGGACGGCACGAAGGCCAGCGACATGCCGAGCGCGGCGATCAGCGAGCCGGGCAGGACGTCGAGCCAGAACGAGCCGTCCGGGCGCACGAACGACAGCCATACCAGGCCCGCGGTCAGGATCAGCAGTCCGGACACGATCATGGTGCGAGCGCCGAAGCGGGCGAACAGCTTCGGTGACAGCGCGATCATGCCGATCATGATGAGCGCGGTCATGGGCAGCAGCGCGGCGCCCGACGGGAAGGCCGAGTAGCCCAGGACCTGCTGCAGGTAGAGGTTCAGGAAGAACCACATCGGCACCCAGGCCGCGCCCAGCAGCACCTGGGCGAGGTTGGCCGCGCCCAGGTTCGGGGAGCGGAAGATCGACAGCGGCATCAGCGGGTCGCGCCGGCGGCGCTGCAGCACCACGAACGCGATCAGCAGGGCCGCGGCCAGGGCCAGTACGCCCCAGGTGGACCCGGCGAGCCAACCCGCCTCGGGCGCACGGACTATGGCGAACACGGCCGCGCCGAGACCGAGGGTGGCGGTCGCCGCGCCGAGCAGATCGACCGTGCCGCGCGGGGCGAGCGCGCCGGCCGGCAGCAGGGCGGGCGCGGCGGCCAGCGCGAGCAGGGCGATCGGAATGTTGATGTAGAAAACCCAGGGCCACGAGGCGTATTCGGTGATGAGCCCGCCCAGGAACACCCCCGCGGTGCCGCCGGCCGGGGCGGCCGCGCCGTAGATCGCGAAGGCCCTGGTGAGTTCGCCGGGGTTGCCGCCGAACAGCATCATGAGCAGGGTCAGCGCCGAGGGCGCGATGAGCGCCGCGCCCACGCCCTGCACGCCGCGCCCGAGCAGCTCGACCGTGGCCGAGCCGGCCAGACCGGCGACGAGCGAGCCCGCGCCGAGCACCGCCCAGCCGGTCTGGAACATCCGCCGTGCGCCCAGGATGTCGGAGAGCTTGCCGCCCAGCAGCAGCAGGCCGCCGAACACCACGACGTAGGCGTTGAAGACCCAGGACAGGTTCTCCTGGGAGAAGCCGAGTTCGGTCTGCATCTTCGGCAGGGCCACGCCGATGATCGAGGTGTCCATGATGACCATGAACTGGGCCAGGGCGATCAGGGCCAGGGCTGTCCACCGTCGCGCGGACGGCGGGGCCTGGGTGGGGGTGGACATGGGTGCACTCCTTCCTGTGCGCGGTTCACCGTCGGTGTGCCGCAGGGAGATTCGACTGGTCCATGTATACCCATGGGGGGTATCGTCGGGAAGCGGGATGCCTGGTGATTCATTTCATACCCCTAGGGGGTATTGAAGTCGGTTCGGAACGGCTACCGCGCGCGCGAACGCGGGACCGCCGACAAACTGACCTGTGAATGTTTGTGATTTGTCCCAGCGAGTGGGAGTGGAGCCCGCATCGCCTGTCGGAACTGCGGTTTTTCGGTATCGTGGCGACATGCCGTGCTGTCCCGGACAGTTGTTAACGTTCGGATTCGATTGTGCGACAACTGCATAGAGAGCGTTTGTGCGAGAAGGGCAGGCAATGATGACTGCGAACACCAACCGCTTCGATGAGGCGGCGGTCGGTGCCGAGGATTCCGGCGCGGCATACGGCGGGCTCGGCCCGGGCAGGCTGCTGTCCGCGGAACCGATGACCGCCCGGCTGCTGCCCGGTCTGCGACTGCCCGCCCGCGCGTGGCGCATCGGCTACACCTCCACGACCGCCGACGGCGCGCCCACCGAGGTGACCGGAACCGTGCTGGTGCCGCGCGCGCCGTGGCGCGGTCCCGGCGAACGCCCGCTCATCGCCTACGCCGTCGGCACCCAGGGCCTGGCCGACACCGTCTCCGCGGCGTCCTGGCAGTTCCGGCTCGGACTCGAATACGAATCGCTCTTCATCACCGCCGCGCTGCGCCGGGGCTGGGCCCTGGCCGTCACCGACTATCCGGGGCTCGGCAATCCGGGAACGCACCCGTACGTCATGGGCCGCCACCTCGGTCCCGCGGTGCTCGACGCGGTGCGGGCCGCGCGGCGGCTGCCCGCCGCCGGACTGTCCCCGGACGGCCCGCTCGGGATCTACGGCTACTCCGAGGGCGGCTGTGCCGCGGGCTGGGCGCTGCAGCTGCAGCCCTCGTACGCGCCCGAACTCGAGGTGACCGCCGGCGCGGTCGGCTCGGCGCCGGCGGACCTGGAAGACATGATCAACTTCCTGGACGACACCCCGTACGCCTTCCTGCTGTTCTACGGCGTGCTCGGGCTCGACGCCGCGTACCCCGAACTCGATGTGCTGCAGCATCTCAAGCCGCAGGGCCGGCTGCTGGCGGCGATCCTGCGCCGCACCCACGCGGTCCCCGCCGCCGTCGCGGGCATCGGGCTCGGCGCGCTCATCCCGACCAAGGTGTCCACCTACTGCTATCGCCCGCCGTTCGAGGTGCCCGAGGTCCGGGCGCGCCTGCTGGAGAACAAGCTCGGCGCCATCGCACCCGCCGCGCCTGTCCTGGTCGCGGGCGGCACGTCCGAGCAGATCATCCCCTATCCGCAGGCGGTGGCGCTGGCCGACAGCTGGCGCGCGCTGGGGGTCGAGGTCACGATGCTGTCCATGTCCAAGCGCGAACACCTCACCGGGGCTTTCGCTTTCGCGGGACCCGCGATGCGTTTCCTCGCCGAGCGATTCGCCGACGCGCGATCGGTGGCGCTGCCGCGCGGGGCCTGAACGGCGGCCGCGGGAGCGCGGGCGCCCCGGCCGATCACATTCGGCGGTGGGCGCGGCGATAGGCGGCGGGCGTCGTGCTCGTCCAGCGCTTGAAGGCGTGGATGAACGGCGTCGCCTCGGCGTATCCGAGCCGGATGGCGATGTCGTCGACCGACAGCGGTGTGGCGGTGAGCATTTCCTCGGCCAGCGCCTGGCGGACCTCGTCGAGCAGGGCGCGATAGCTGGTGCCCGCGGCGACCAGGTGCCTGCGCAGGGTGCGCGGGCTGAGGTTGAGATCGCGGGCCACCGCCTCCAGGGTGGGCGCGGTGCTGAAGCCGGTCGCGCCCGCCCCGGGCAACAGCCGGTCGCGCACCTCGGCGGCGATGCCCGTGCGGGCGCTGCGGCGGTGCAGCAGATCGCGGCACTGGGCCACGCACAGCGCCCAGGTGGGCTGATTGGCCTGGGGGAGTGGCTGTTCGAGCAGATCCGGGTCGATGCCGAAAATCGTGTGCGGGCGGTCGAAGCGCGGTGGTACGCCGAACAGCGCGGCCAGCCGCCGATCCTGATCGGTTGCGGGGTAAGCGAATTCGGCGCAGGTGAAGTTCACCCGCGCACCGAGTAGATCGCTCATGACCCGGTGCATGGCGACCACGTCGCGCTCGACCAGGAACCGCTGCACGTCGGCCGGAATGGTGTCGTGGTGAATCCAGGTGATCACCTCGCGCGGCCGGGTCTCCACGATCGGCGTGCAGAAGGCGAACCCGAGCCGGTAGTACCGCAACGCCAGCGAAATCGCTTCGCGCAGTGTGGGACTGGTGACGCAGGCGTAGCCGAAGATGCCGAAGGTGCTGATGCGGTAGCGCAGGCCGACCTCGACCCCGAGCGCGGGTACCCCGGCCAGTGCCCGGGTCAGATTGCGCACCACCGCCAGTTCGGCCTCGGCGGGTATCTGCGCGTCGGCGTCGGTGAGTTCCCGGGCGCCGACGCCGGTCCCGCCCAGGATGGTCTCGGCCGCGACACCGTGCTCGGCCGCGAACTCGACCATGACCGCGACGCTGGCCGTCCCGCGGGGGAAGTTCCAGGTCCGGACTTCCGGCTCTTGCACGGTACTCATCCCCCGATTATGGCCGAAACTATGGATTCTTTGGCCACCGCTCTTTGCCGGACGCATTCGTGCCGGTCGTAGCGTTGAGCGCATGCGATTCGACTACGACGTCATCGTCATCGGCTCGGGATTCGGCGGCAGTGTGAGCGCCCTGCGGCTGACCGAGAAGGGCTACCGGGTCGGCGTGCTCGAGGCGGGCCGCCGCTTCGGCGACCACGAATTCGCGCAGACCTCCTGGCGGGCTCGCCGCTTCCTGTGGGCGCCCGCCCTGGGCTGCTACGGAATTCAGCGCCTGACCCTGTTGAAGGACACCTTCATCATGAGTGGCGCCGGGGTCGGGGGCGGCTCGCTGGTGTACGCCAACACGCTCTACGAACCGCCGGACAAGTTCTACGCCGACCCGCAGTGGGGGCACATCACGGACTGGAAGTCCGAGCTCGCCCCGCACTACGACCAGGCCAAACGCATGCTGGGGGTGACGACCAACCCGGCCACCACCGCCACCGACCGGGTGCTGCGCGACGTCGCCGCCGACATGGGTATCGCCGACACCTACCGCAGCACCCCGGTCGGGGTGTTCTTCGGAGGGCCCGGCCGCCGCCCCGGTGAGGACGTGCCCGATCCGTTCTTCGGCGGCGTCGGCCCGGATCGGCGCGCGTGCACCCACTGCGGTGAATGCATGACCGGCTGCCGGCACAACGCCAAGAACACCCTGGTGAAGAACTACCTGTACCTGGCCGAAAAGGCCGGGGCCGCGGTGCATCCGCTGACCACCGTCACCGATGTGCGGCCGCTGCCCGGGGGCGGCTTCACCGTCGCGACCGTGCGCACCGGCGGCAAGGTCCGCAGGCGGCGTCGCGAATTCACCGCCGAGCAGGTCATTTTCGCCGCCGCGTCGCTCGGCACCCAGCGGCTGCTGCACCGCCTGCGCGATCGCGGATCGCTGCCCGCGGTCTCGCCCCGGCTCGGCTACCTCTCCCGCACCAATTCCGAAGAGCTGCTGGCGATTCGCTCCCGCGTCAAGGGTTCGGACTTCACCAAGGGGGTGGCCATCACCTCCTCCATCCACCCCGACGCGGACACGCACGTGGAACCGGTCCGCTACGGCCGGGGCAGCAACGCGCTGGCCCTGATGACCACCGCCATGGTGAGCGGCGAACCGCCCCGGGTACGCGCCTGGTTCCGCGAATTGGCCCGCAACCGCCGCGATCTCGTCAAGATGCACAACCCCCGCCGCTGGTCCGAGGAGATGATCGGCCTGCTGGTCATGCAGTCGGCCGACAATTCCATCACCACCTACACCAAACGCGGTCTGCTCGGCCGGCGCATGACCACCCGGCAGGGCGAGGGAGTGCCCAACCCCACCTGGGTGCCTGCCGGGCACGAGGTCGCGCGCCGGGTCGCGGACAAGATCGACGGCATCCCGACCGGCTCGTTCACCAGCAGCATCTTCAACGTGCCGATGACCGGCCACTTCCTGGGCGGCTGCCCCATCGGGGACGCCCCGGACACCGGCGTGGTGGATCCCTATCACCGCCTGTACGGCCATCCGGGTCTGCACGTGATCGACGGTTCCACCATCTCGGCCAACCTGGGCGTGAACCCCTCGCTGACCATCACCGCCCAGGCCGAGCGCGCTATCTCGTTGTGGCCCAACCGAAACGATCCTGATCCCCGCCCCGATCCGGCCGAGCCATACCGCCGCCTGGCCCCGATCGCGCCCCGGTCCCCGGTGGTCCCGCCCACCGCCCCCGCCGCCCTGCGCCTGTCGATCACCCCGGTCACCCCGAGCGTCCCCGCCGGGACGGCGCCGGGTCCCGGATCCCAGGTCTAGGCCCGCTCGCCCCCCGGTGTGCCGGTGATTCGCCACCGAACTCCGCGCAAACCCTGGACGAACCGGTTCGCCGTGCCGAGGATGGGACGGATCGAGCGTCTATCCGGAGGAGTCGATGTGGCCGAGCAGCGCGTGGATTGGCTCGCGGGCGGGGTGCGCCGGTCGATTGCCGGCGAACGCATCGCGCGCATCGCGGGCGAGCTGTTCCTGGCGCGGGGGTTCGATCAGGTCGGCATGGACGACGTGGCCGAGGCGGCGGGCTGTTCACGGGCGACGCTGTACCGGCATTTCCACGGCAAGCCCGCGCTCATCGACGCGGTCATGGCGAACTCGGCCACCGCGGTGGTCGAGCGGGTCGCGGCCGCGGTCAAGCGCTACGAGGGCTCGCGCCGCATCGTCGAGGCGATTCTGGTCTCGGTCGCCGCGGTGCGCGCCGATCCGGCGCTCGCGCGCTGGTTCGCCGACCGCACCGGCGGCAGCGACGAGGTCTTCGCCACCTCGCCCGAACTGGGCCGGATGGCCACCATGCTCACCGGCATCGCACCCGATGACGAAGCCGCGCAATGGATCGTGCGCGTGGTGCTGTCGCTGCTGGTGTGGCCGCTGCCGGACGCGGCCAGTGAGCGCCGCATGGTCGAACGATTCGTGAGCTGACCTCCCTTGCCGAGTGTCTGAGACAGTTCTACACTGAGGTGACATCGAACACCCGGTACCAGGTACTCGGTGTTGCACCAAGGATGGTCGAGATGACAAGTGCGCCTCCCGCTGGCACCTATCCCAAGGCTCGCCGGATCAGATTCCGCTTCGAGCAACACGATTCGAACGACAGATACTTCGTCGACGGCGACATGGTCTTCAGCCATTTCGTCGCCGGACTCTCCGGCAGCTTCCCGCCCGGCGAGGAATCCTTCATCCGCTCGGTCCGGCGAGTCGCCGGCCGGGTCACCGACCCCCTGCTGAAGAAGCGCGTCACCGGCTTCATCGGGCAGGAGGCCATGCACGGCCAGGAACACCGCAGGCTCAACGACAAGCTCGTCGAGATGGGTTATCCCATAGCGTGGCTGGACACCGAGGTCGCGCGCGAACGCGCCCTGCGGATCGAGCGGCGGCTCGCCCCGCTGGTCCACCTGGCCGCCACCGCCGCGGCCGAGCACTACACGGCCGTGCTGGCCCAGCGCGTGCTGTCGAGCCGGGAGATCCAGGACATCCCGGCCTCACCGGAGTTCTGGAATCTGCTGAACTGGCACGCTTTCGAGGAACTCGAGCACAAATCGGTCGCCTTCGACGTGTTCCGCGCCGTCGGCGGCACCGAACAGACGCGCATCGCGGTGATGGCGGTGCTCTACGGCCTCACCATTCCGCTCACCTACGGCGCGCTCGCGGTCTCGCTGGCCCGCGACCCGGTGGCCCGGCGGCAACCGGCTCGCCTTGCGCGCGAAGCGTATTCGCTGTTCCGCGGCCCGATCTTCCGCGGTCTCATGGGTGAGCTGGCGCTGTACATGCGCCCCGGATTCCACCCCGACGACATCGATACCGACGCGCTGCTGCGGCACTGGCAGCAGGAGCTCTTCGGCGACGAGGGCGTACTGGTCGATCACCTGAAGTAGGACAATTACATCGAGAAAGGACCGGCCAATGACGATCGGTCAGGACGCCACGTCCCTCACCCCCTATCCCAAGGTCCGGCGCATGCGCTTCCGGTTCGGGCAGCCCGAACCCATGTCGCATCACTTCGTGCGGGACGACATTCCGCTCACCCATTTGATCGCCGTACTGTCCGGTGCGTTCCCGCCCGGCGAGGAATCCTTCATCCGCTCGGTGCGCAAATTCTCCGCCGAGATCACCGACCCCGTGCTGAAGAAGCGGGTGGCCGGGTTCATCGGGCAGGAGGCGGTGCACGGACAGCAGCACCGGGCCCTGAACGATCAGCTCATCGAGATGGGCTTTCCCATCGTGCGCCTGTTCACCTTCCCGCCCGGCGCCCTGCGCGAGCGCGCGGTGATCGCCGTCGAGAACCTGGTGCCGCGGCACGTGCACCTGGCCTTCACCGCGCTCGCCGAGCACTACACCTCGACGCTGGCGGTCCGGGTGCTGGGCGAGGAGGCCATCCAGGCCATCCCGGGCGACCCGGAGGTCTGGAACCTGTTGAACTGGCACGCCTTCGAGGAGCTCGAACACAAGTCCGTCGCCTTCGACGTCTATCGCGCGACCGGCGGCTCCGAGGCCGTGCGCATCGTGCTCATGGCGGGCACCTACGCCGTCACGATCCCGGTCGTCTCGGTGGGCGTGCTGGCCTCGATCCTCAGCGATCCGCGCAGCTGGCGGCCGATAAAGGTGGTGCGGCAGTCGATCCGGCTGTATCGCGGGCCGATCGTCAAGGGCCTCATGAAGGAGATCCGGCCGTACATGCGCCCGGGCTTCCATCCCGACGACATCGACAGCACCGAACTGCTCGAGCACTGGCGGCGCGCGCTGTTCGGGGCCGACGGCGAACTCCTCGATCGCATCGGCACGGGACGGTCATGAACCACACGAACGACGGCAGGGGTGCGCCGGTCGGGGACCGCCCCGATCACGAGGTCATCGTGATCGGGGCCGGTTTCGGCGGCATCGGCACCGGCATCGCACTGCAGCGCAAGGGCATTCACGACTTCGTCATCGTGGACAAGTGGGACCGCGTCGGCGGGACCTGGCACGCCAACACCTATCCCGGTGTGGCGGTGGACATTCCATCCTTCATCTACAGCTTCTCCTACGAGCAGCGCGGTGACTGGTCGCGGGTCTTCGCGCCCGGGACCGAACTCCGCGACTACGCCGAGAGCATGGTCGACAAGTACGGCCTGCGGGACAAGCTGCGACTGAGCACGACCATCGTGGCCGCGGACTTCGACGATCGAAACAGTTTGTGGCGCTTGAGCACCGACGGCGATCGTGTGCTCACCGCGCGCTACGTCGTGCTGGCCATCGGCGGGCTGGAACGGCCGAAGATGCCCGACATCGAGGGCCTCGACGATTTCGGCGGCGCCCTCGTGCACACCGCGCTGTGGGATCACGATGTGGCCCTGCGCGACAGGCGGGTGGCCGTCATCGGCACCGGCGCCACGGCCCTGCAACTGATTCCGGCCATCGTGGACGAGACCGCGCACCTCACGGTCTTCCAGCGGACCCCGATCTGGGTGTTCCCGAAGAACGACGCGGACATCGGCCCGCTCGGGCGGCGGGTACTGGGCAGCCCGGCCATTCGGTCGGTCCTGCGGGCGGCGGGCAATCTCGGCACCGAGGTGGCCATGAGCGGCATGGTGGCCGGCCCGGCCTGGCTCACGCGGGGGACCCGGCGGCTCGCCGAGATACCGGTCCGCCGCTGGATGCGGAGCCAGGTCCGCGATCCCGCTCTGCGGGAGAAGCTCACGCCCCGATACGGACTCGGCTGCAAACGCCCCTCGATGTCCAACGACTACCTGCGCACGTTCGATCGCGAGGACGTCAGCCTGGTCACCGAATCCATCGTCCGGGTCACCGAACGCGGGGTCGTCACCGCGGACGGCGTCGAGCACGAGATCGACGTGCTCGTGTGCGCCACCGGCTTCAAGCTCTGGGACCGGGGAGCGATCCCCCCGTTCCCGGTGCGCGGGCGGGGCGGCAAGGATCTCGAGACGTTCTGGGCCGAGCACCGCTATCAGTCGTACCAGGGCGTCTCGGTCCCGGGCTTTCCCAACGCCTTCACCATCACCGGGCCGTACGGCTTCGTCCTGGGCTCCTACATCTGGATGATCGAGGCGACCGCCGCGCATCTGAGCCGGGCCATCGCCGAATCCCGGCGGCGCGGGACGCGCGAGGTGGAGATCCGGCAGGAGGTGCACGACGAGTACTTCGCGACCTGCCTGCGCAGGCAGCGGAAGAACTTCCTGTTCACCGACGTGTGCGCGGGCTCCAACACCTACTACCTCGACAACAACGGCGACTCGCCGTTCCGCCCGTCCACGCACGGCGAAATGTACTGGCACAACCGGCATTTCGATCTCGACGTGTACCGCTACACCGCGGGCGCGCCGGTGCTCGCGGACCCCGTCGCACTGTCCGAGGAGCTCTCGTGAAACTCAACGACATCGACCCCCGCCTGGTCGTGGTGACCGGCGCGGGCAGCGGAATCGGCCGGGCGGTCGCGCTGCGCTACGCACGCGGCGGCGCACAGGTCGTGGTGTCCGACATCGACAAGGACGCGGCGCTCGCCACGGTCGCCCTCATCCAGGCGGAGGGCGGCCGGGCCGTGGCGATGCAGCTGGACGTGACCGATCCCGGCGCCTGGGCCGCCTTCGCCCGCGACGTGCACGCCGATCACGGCGTGCCCGACGTCCTGGTCAACAACGCCGGAATGCTGGTCAGCGGGGCGTTTCTCGATCTGGAGCCGGCGGACTGGGACCGCCAGCTCGGGGTCAATCTCCTGGGCGTGGTCCACGGCTGCCGGACCTTCGGGCGGCTCATGATCGAGGAGGGCGCCCGCGGGCACATCGTGAACATCGCCTCGGCGGCCGCGTTCACCCCCACCCCGGTGATGTCGGCGTACTCGGTCTCCAAGGCCGGGGTCAAGATGCTCACCGAATGCCTGCGCCTCGAGCTCGCGCCGAAGGGCGTCGGGGTGAGCGCCATCTGCCCCGGGGTGATCAACACCAATATCGGTGACCACGCGGTCACCGTCGGCGTCGATCCGGCGCTGGTCGAACGCGGGAAGGAAATCGCCAGGCAGGTACAGGATCTCGCCGCGCGCCTGCCCTTCTCGCCGCTGAGCCCGGACCTGGTGGCGCGCGCGGTGGTGCGGGCGGTGCGCTTCGATCTGGCGGTGGTGCCGGTGCGCACCGAAGCCTGGCTGGGCTATTTCCTGCCGCGGATCGCGCCCGGCGTGAATCGCCGTATCGCACAGCCGATATCGGTGGAGCGGCTGGAGGCGGCCGGGGCGTGGCTGCTGGAGCGGTTCGGCGCACCACCGGTGCCCAGGGCCGTGGGCGGACGCGGGGCGGCCGGATGAACCCACGTGCCCACCGGATCGCGGTGCACGAGGTCGTCAGCGAGACCGCCGAGGCGGTCTCGCTGATCTTCGAGATCCCCGCCGACCTCGGCCGCCGATTCGCCTACGCGCCAGGGCAATTCCTCACGGTCCAGGTGCCCAGCGCCCGCACCGGCTCGGTGGCGCGCTGCTATTCGCTCTCCAGCAGCCCGCACTGCGACGACCGCCTGGCGGTCACGGTCAAGCGCACGCCGCAGGGTTACGCCTCGAACTGGCTCTGCGACAACGTGGCGGCGGGATCGCTGCTCACCGTGCTCGAGCCGGCCGGGAACTTCTCCCCGCGCACCTGGAACCGCGATCTGCTGCTGTGCGCGGCGGGCAGCGGTATCACCCCGGTCATGTCCATTCTCAAATCCGCGCTGGCGCTGGGCCGGGGGCGGATCACGCTGCTGTACGCCAACCGGGATCGGTCCGCGATCATCTTCGCGCGCGAGCTGGCGCGGCTCGCGCAGCGGCATCCGCGCAGGCTGACGGTGCTGCACTGGCTGGAATCCGAACGCGGGGTGCCCACCGCGCCGGGGCTGGCGGCCTGGATGCGCCCGTATCGCACTTGGGACATATACCTGTGTGGCCCGGCCGGATTCACCCTGGTCGCCAGGCGTGGCCTGGCACAATTACGAGTATCCGAGCGCGTGATCCGCCAGGAGGAATACCGCTCGCTGACGGACAACCCGTTCGAGCCGCACACACCCGCGACCGTGTCGCCGACCGCGACCACCGCCGGTGCGCCCGCATCCCCGCCCGCCCCCGGCGTCACGAGCACGGCCGTCGTGCACGTCGAGATAGACGGCGCGACCCACACCCTGCCGTGGCCGCGGAGCAGAAAGCTCCTGGACGTGCTCCTCGACCACGGCATAGACGCACCGTACGTGTGCCGCGAATCCGCTTGCGGCACCTGCGTATGTCGCGTCGCCCGGGGCCGGACCCGCATGCTGCTGAACGAGTCCCTCATCGACGAGGAACTCGCGATGGGCCTGACCCTGGCCTGCCAGACCCTGCCCGAATCCGACGACGTGCACATCGCCTTCGATCAGTAACACCCCACACCGGCCCGACAATGAGGTTGCCAGCCATGAGTACTCTGCCCGAAGGTATCCGCGGTACCGTCGATCCCCGATTCGCCGGAGCCGCACGCGGTTTCGCGCGACTGTTCGAGCGCTACCTGCGCACCGGCGGCGCGCTGTCGGTGTATCTGCGCGGCGAACCCGTCGTCCGGATCTGGACCGGCACGGCCGACGACGCGGGTGCGGTCCCCTGGGAATTCGAGACGGCGGCGCTGTCCTTCTCCACCACCAAGGGCGTCACCGCGCTGGTCATTCATCGGCTCGTGGATCGCGGCCTGCTCGACTACGACACCCCGGTCGCCGAGTACTGGCCCGAATTCGCCGTCGGCGGAAAGCATTCCATCACCGTGCGGGATCTGCTCGCGCATCGGGCCGGGCTCTCGGATCTGCGCCCCGTCGTGCACGGCGCCGCCGACGTCCTGGACACCGAGCTGATGGAACAGCGCCTGGCCGAGGCGACGCCGGATTGGACCCGCGGCCTGCCGGTCTACCACGCGCTCACCTACGGCTGGCTGCTCGGCGGCCTGGCCCGCGCGGTCACCGGCGCGAGCATGGCCTCGCTGTTCCGCACCGAAATCGCCGAACCGCTGGGCCTTTCGGGCCTGCACCTGGGCGCGCCCGCGGACGGCACCCCCGTCGCGGAACTCGTCGGTCCCGGGGTGTCGGCCACCGGCACCGGACTCGGTCGCCCGATCACCGCCGCGGCGATCCGTCTTCCGGTGGTCGGCACGATCCTGAACACCATGCACTTCACCGGCGCCCAGGACGCGCTGCGCGGCCCCGTGCCCGCGCTGGCGCGCTCCGAGAACGGCGCCGCGACAGGCGTTTTCACCGCGGACTCGATCGCCCGGGTCTACGGGGTCATCGCCAACGGCGGCGAGTTCGGGGGCGTCCGGCTGTTGAGCCCCCGTACGGCCCGGGGTCTGGACCGCTACACCCGGACCAATCCCGATCCCGCGCGCCTGGCCTTCTGGCAACTCGGGTACCACCCGCTGCCGACCCTCGGCGCTCCCCGCGGCTTCGGTCACCTCGGCCTGGGCGGCTCCGGCGGCTGGGCCGATCCCGCCTCCGGCCTCTCGGTCGGCTTCGTCCACAACCGCCTGGACATGTTCCGGCTGCCGACCGATATGAGCCTGCTCTCGCTCCTGCTCCCCGCCATAGCCCGGGCGGCCGGCACCGCCGACCCTCGCTTCGCCGGCACCCGGGCGGCCTGACCCACTCCCCGCCGGGCCACCCGGGAACCGTCGTCAGGCGAGCGGTTCCTTCGCGAGGGCGACCACTGTCGTCCGGGCGGCAACCGCCGCCCGGAACTCGTCGGCGGTCTGCGGGACCAGCGTCGCCGCGATGATCGCCAGCACCGGGCCGACGATCATCACGGCGAAAGCCGATGTGTAGGAGAGGTGGTCGGTGACGATGCCGAACGCCAGCGGGCTGACCACGCCCGCCAGCTGACCGCCGAAAATGATCACGCCCGACGCCGCGCCCATGTACGCGCTCGGCAGCGCGCGCAACGGCACCGAGAACGCCGGCATGAACGCCAGCCCGGCGACCAGGCTCATGACGGTGCCCGCGACGACGAAGGCCGGGAACCATTCCAGGCGCGGCAGCACGAGCAGCATGACGGCGGTGAACACCATGGACGGCACCACGATCACCCGTGGCCGCCCGCCGAGCCGATCCGACATGCGCGCGCCGATCACCACGCCCGCCGCCGCGGCCAGGGTCGAGGGCACCGCCGCCACTGCGACGAGCGTCATGGAGATGCCGCGACCCTCGTGCAGGAAGGTCGGCGTCCAGGCCGTCACGCCCCACACCAGCACGTCATAGCCGAAGAAGATGGCTGCGAACCCCAGCAGCGCGGGGGAGAAGAGCACGGCCCGCCGATCCGCGGCCGGCGGCCGATCGGTCACCGGCAACTCCTGCTGCGGCAGCGGTTCGGGCATCCAGCGCCGCCACGCGACGATCACGCCCAGCCCGAGCACCGAGATGAGCGCGAACATGGCGCGCCAGCCCAGGGTGGGCAGCATGATCCCGGCGATCACCGCGGCCAGCAGGATGCCGACGGCGTTGGAGGAGTTGGTCCAGCCCGAGGCGGTGGTGCGCTGTTCGGGCAGGGTGCGCTCGGACAGCGCTTTGAGCGCGGCGGCCGGGAACACGCCCTGCACCAGCCCGAACAGGAAGCGCATGGCGAGCAGCGCGGAGAACGACCAGGCCAGGGCGGTCAGACCGGTGAAGATCGACCAGGCCAGCAGGCCGATGACGCCGATCTTGATCGAGCCGTAGCGGTCCGCGAGCAAGCCGCCGGGGACCTGTGCGATCGCGTAGGCCAGGAAGAAGACCGACACCAGCAGTCCCAGCTCGGTGTGGTCCAGGTCGAGCTCGTCGCCGATCGCGGGGAGCGCGAAATTGATGACCGTCCGGTCGATGTAATCGACCACCCAGGCCGCGAAGAGCAGCATGACGGTGACCCGGGTCGTGCGTGGCATCGGAGCCCCTTCATCGAATCGAGGCGTGGCGAAATGCCACGGTCAGCAGCACGAACGCACCCTCCTGGATAACCGTCTACGCCAATGCCTTCCGAACCCGCACATCGTAATGAGCGGTGCGGCCCCCGGCGCGCCCACAAATTCTTGGGCAGGCGGCCGTCCCGGCGCGGTATCCCGATGGGCGGAGCCGCCGGGAGGTACGCGCCGAGAAACGGACATATACCCTTCAGAGTGTGACCGTCGCCGGTTGCGAATCGGGCAACGCGGGGGCACATGAACGCGAATTCCGCCGGACTCCCGCGCCGATGTGGTGTGCTGTGCGCGGCCGATTCCGGGTCCGTGCCCGGCCGGTGTGCACGCGCCCAATACAAAGTCTCTCGTACTGTTCTCGCGCACATCGGCAGAAGACGGCGCAGGTTTTAATGTCCCTCGCGGGGCGATCGCCACGTCGATTGAACCCCCGCGCCGCCCGGCTCGTTGAACCACATGAGTTGATCGCGAACCGGTTGCGGCCCACCAGCTGATCCGGCGGTCGCCGCGTCCGGATCGGGGTCCCCGCCGGGCGATGCGCGGCGGGGACATCGGGTTCGACGGCAGCGCCGTCTCCTGTGCATGTAGCCCAAATCCCTTGTGCATCAACGTTTTCGAACAACCATGTGATCTGTGACACATTGTTCCGGAGGTTTGTCCGGAGATACATTGTGTCCGATGTATCGCCCACAATGTAATTCGAAGGGGGGTTCCGTGATCGATCGCAGGATGGCTTCCCCGACCGTGGCGGACGTGATCGTCGAACGGCTGGCCGCGCACACCGATCATCTGTTCGGGGTCGGCGGCGCCAACATCGAGGACGTCTACGACGCCGTGGCCCGGGCGGGCGTCGTCACCGGCATCGTCGCCAAACACGAGTTCGGGGCCGCGACCATGGCCGACGGGTACGCCCGGGCCACCAACCGGCTCGGTGTCGTGGCCGCCACCTCCGGCGGGGGAGCGATGAATCTGCTTGCCGCCCTGACGGAGTCGTACGATGCGCGGGTACCGGTGCTGGCGCTGGTCGGGCAGCCGCCGCTCGAGCAGCAGGGGCGCGGCGCGTTCCAGGACACCAGCGGCGGTCCCGGCCTGCTCGACGCCGAGCGGATCTTCGGCGCGGTGACCCGGGCATGTGTGAAAGTAACGCGGCCGCGGGACATTCACGCGGCGCTGGATCGGGCGATCGCCACCGCGCTCGCGGGCGGTCCGGTCGCGCTGCTGCTGCCCAAGGACATTCAGGCCGCGCCCGCGGTACCCCGTTCGGCCGGTGCGGAAATCGCCGGGAGCGCGGCCAACGATGACGACCCGGCCGCGAACGCCGAGGCGGTGCACGCCGCCGTCGAACTGCTGGCGGCGGCCGCCGGGCCCGCGGTGATCATCGCCGGACCCGAGGTCGCGCGCGCCGACGCCCGCGCCGAACTGGCCGCCCTCGCGGTGGCCCTGGACGCGTCGGTGCTGCTCACCCCCGACGCCAAAGACGCCTTCCCGAACGGTGATTCCCGCTTCGCGGGCATCACCGGTGTCATGGGGCATCCGGGCGCGCCCGCGCTGGTGGCCGGGGCCGCGCTGGTGGTGCTGGCCGGCGCGAGACTGCCCACGACCGCGCGCGCCGGGCTCGACGCGGCACTCGCGGCCTGCCCGCGACTCGTGCACGTCGGCGCCGAGGACCCGTTCCCCGAGGCGCACGCCCGGGTGCCCGGTGCGCTGCGAGCGCGGCTCCGGGAACTCGCCGCCCGCGTCTCGCGACCCGGAGTCGGTGCTGGGCAACAGAATTCGAACCCACGCACCGAACTGTCCATACCACCCTCGGACGGGCCCGGCGTGCGCTACCGCGACGCCGTGGCCGCCATCGGAGCCCGGCTCGAGCCCGGCGCCGACATCGTGGCCGACGCCGGGAACACCGGCGCGGCCGTGGTGCACCACCTGCCGGTACCCGACGGCGGCCGCTTCCTGATCGCGCTGGGCATGGGCGGCATGGGCTACTCCTTCGGCGCCGGAATCGGCTCCGCGCTCGGGCGCGGCCGGCGCACCGTCGTGATCGCCGGGGACGGTTCGTATTTCATGCACGGCCACGAACTGCACACCGCGATCGAGTACCGGGTCCCGGTCACGTTCATCGTCTTCAACAACAACGCGCACGCCATGTGCGCCACCCGCGAACAGCTCTACTACTCCGGCGACTACAGCTTCAACCACTTCCGGCCCGCCGAGATCGGCGCGGGCGTGGCGGCCATGTTCCCGGACCTGCCCGCCCGGACCGCGCACACCCTCGCCGACTTCGAGGACGCCCTCGACAAGGCGCGCGCCGAAACCGGTCCCGTATTCATCGAACTCCGTTGCGACCCGGCGGAAGTACCACCCTTCGCCCCCTTCCTGAAGGAGCCCACCGCATGACCGACATCGCCAACGCCGCGCCCGCGCCGGATCTCGACGTGCCCGGCGTCTACCGCATCGAGACCCTCAGCGTGAAGGAGGGCATGCCGATGGTGCTGGACATGACCAGGGCCGTGTACCCGCACGACGAGATCTACGGCGACTACTGCACCGTCAACGAGTACATCGCCGCGCCGCCCGACGAGGTCTTCGACTACCTCTCCGACACCCGCAGCCTGGGCGAATGGACCTACAGCATGCGGGGATTCGAGCGCACCGGCGAACCCGGCCTGTGGGTCTCCGACGATCGCATCGGCTCGCACACCCGCATCTACACCCGCACCGTGGCCGGTCGCGAGGCCCGCACCGTCGACTATCACTGCGCCTGGGACCAGGGCGACCACCTGTGGATGATCTACCTCATGCGGGTGGTCGACGCGCAGACGGTGCTCGGCAAGCCGGGTTCGGTGGTGCTGTGGACCAACTGCCGACATCCGTTCTACGACGAGAACGGCTATCCCGAGACCGCCCCCGAGGACCGCCCGGTCTGGGTCGGCGACTTCTGGCACCTCTTCGCCGCCGGGCATCTGCTCGAACTGCGCAATCTCAAGGCGATCTGCGAACACCGGCACGCCAATGGCCTGCCCATCAAGCCCGAATGGATGGACTGACGATGAGCACCGACACCATCAGCCTGATCGACATCGCCGGGTATCTCCCCGAGAACGTCGTCTCCGCCGACTATTTCGCGCAGTACGCGGACCCGGCGGACGTGACCGGCAACCTCATGTTCAAGGCGCCGAAGTTCCGGCGGCACGTCGCGGCGGGGGAGACCCCGGCCGACATGGCCGAGCGCGCGGTGGCCCCGATCCTGGCTCGCCGGGGCCGGGAAGTGCTGCGCGAGATCGACATTCTGATCGTGCACACCCAGCTGCCCGAGACCGGCATCGTCGGCAACGGCGGTGAGGTGGCCGCGCGCCTGGGCATCAACCCCGAATGGCTGATCGATCTGCACAACGGCGGCTGCGCGGCCTTCGTGCACGCGATGAAGCTGGCCCGCCAGCTGCTGGCGAGCACCGACGCGCGCTCCGCGCTCATCGTGACCGTGCAGAATTCGGCCGGGCAGATCTTCACCCAGGAGCAGGTGCGGGGCAAGCCGCAGGCCGCCATCCCCGGCGACGGCGCGGGCGCGGGACTGCTGGTGAAATCGGGTGACTCGCCGATCCTGGACATCGAGACCAGGCACCTGCCGGAGTTCGCGGGGCAGATGACCGTGCTCGCCGATCCGCCGCGCCGCTACTGGGAGGCGGGACCGGGCCAGATGCACGTCGGCTTCACCGAATCCAAGATCGCCAAGGTGCTCGGGCGGGGTAACCGGATCGTGCCGGAGGTGACCCAGGCGGTGTGTTCGCGGATCGGTGTCCCCAGCACCGACCTCGATCTGCTGGTCACCAACCAGCCCAACCGCGCCTTCCTGCGCAATTGGCGTGACGCGCTGCAACTTCCGGCCGAGCGCCATCCCGACACCTTCGACGAGTGCGGAAACCTGTTCGCCGCCGGCATTCCGGTGACCTTCGATCGGGCCGTGGACGAGGGCCGGGTCCCGGCGGGCGCGCTGGTGGTCTTCGCCGGATTCGCGCACGCGGGCGACTTCGCGGCCGCCGCCGCGGTGCGCTGGGGCGGGCGCTGAGGCCGGCCATGGCAGCCATCACCGGCCACCGGCTCCAGCTCAACGAGAATCCCTACGGCCCACCGGCTTCGGTGCGCGAGGCGCTCGGGCGAGCACTGGCCTCGGCCAATCGCTACCCGGAATTCCTGCCCCGGCGCCTGCCCCGGCTGATCGCCGAACACCTGGGCGTGGACGCCGATCGCATCGTGGTCGGCGCGGGCGCGACCGGCGTGATCATGCATATCGTGCAGGAATTCGGTTCCGCGGGAGCGGGAGTGGTCATGGCCACGCCCACCTTCGACGGCTACCCGATCCTCACGACCATGGCGGGCGGACGGCCGATCGCGGTGCCGCTCACCCCCGACGGCAGGCAGGATCTGACGGCCATCGCCGACGCGATCGACCCCGGCACGCGCCTGGTGGTGCTGTGCAGCCCGCACAACCCGACCGGAACCCTCATCACGCCCGGGGAATTCGAGTCCTTCCTCGATCGTGTCCCCGCGCCGGTCACCGTCGTGCTGGACGAGGCGTACGTCGACTTCGTCGGCCCCGGCGCGCGCATCGACGTGCTGACCCTGCTGGATCGGCACCCGAATCTGCTGGTGCTGCGCACCTTTTCGAAGGCGTACGGGCTCGCGGCGCTACGGGTCGGGTACGCCATCGGCGCACCGGAGCGCATCGCCCGCGTCGCCCGCTGGCAGGTGCCCTTCGGGATGAACGCGCTCGCCGAGGTCGCGGTGCGGGCCTGCTACGCGGCCGAACCGGAGATCGAGGCGCGGGTGGCCACCATCGGCGGGCACCGGCATCGGCTGACCGCCGGACTGCGCGACCTCGGCCTGTCCGTGCCGGACAGCTACGCCAACTTCTCCTATCTCACGCTGCCGGAACGGGACACCGATCGGGTGGGCGGCGCGCTGGCCGGCGCCGACATCCACGTCAAGCGCTACCCCACCGGCCTGCGCATCACCATCGGCGACCGCTCGGCGACCGACGCGGTGCTCTCCACGGTGCGCAGTACAGTGCAGTAATGCCAGAGAATCCGTCTCCCGCACCCGATGGGCACCGGGCCGGAGCGGACGAGGAGATCGACTACGCACTGCTGTCGCTGGGCGCACAGCTGTGCTTCGCGCTGTACTCCACGTCGCGGTCCATGACCGCCGCCTACCGCCCCTTCCTGGATCAGATGACCCTGACCTATCCGCAGTACCTGGTACTGCTGACCCTCTGGGAACGGCCGGGCATCACCATGAAGGAGCTGGGCGAGCACGTCCACCTCGACTACGGCACGGTCTCTCCGCTGGTCCAGCGACTGCAGTCGCGCGGGCTGGTGGAGAGCCGGCGCAGCGAGAGCGACGGCCGGGCGGTGCTGCTGCACGCGACACCGGCCAGCCGCGAACTCCAGCTCCCGGCCCAGCGCATGATCCACACGGTCCTGGATTCGGTGGGCATCGACCTCGAGGACATCGAGGCCCTGCGCGATCAGGTCAACGCCCTCGGCGTGCGCCTCGACGCGATGGTGAGCGCGGCGCGCGGTCGCTGAACCGGTGGTCGCCGCTGGTCCCGGGCACATTCACGCGCCCGTCTCGGTGTTCACGCGCACATTGTGATCCACGGCGCATTTGGCCAGCATTGTGAATCGGTCCGATCCCTGGACCGCAGCAGCAGTGTGCCCGCGTTCCGGACAGCTCCACGTACCTGCCCGTTCGGACGCGCCGAAGGAGGTAGTTGAACAGTGGTATCGCCCACGATCGCGCATCGCGAATTCACGGCCGAGGCGACGTACACCATCGCCGAGAACGCCGCCCTGATCGATATCGTCGATGATCTCGAGCGGACCTCGCCGCAGTTCGTGGCCTTCCACAAGCCGACCGCCGACGGCTACGCCGAGGTGACCGCCGCTGATTTCGCCGCCCAGGTGCGCGCGGTGGCCAAGGGCCTGATCGCCTCCGGCGTGCAGGCCGGCGACCGGGTCGCGCTCATGGCCGCCACCCGTTTCGAGTGGACGCTCATCGACTACGCGATCTGGGCCGCGGGCGGGTGCACCGTCGCGATCTACGACTCCTCGGCGACCGATCAGGCGCGCTGGATCCTCGAGGACTCCGGCACCAAGCTGCTGATCGTGGAGAACGACCGGCACGCGGAGACCGTCGCGCCGATCAGCACCCCCGACCTGACCGAGACCCTGCGCATCGACGGCGGCGCGGTCGCCGAGCTCGTCGAGCGCGGCCAGGTCGTGCCGGACGAGGTCCTCACCCAGCGCCGCGCCGCCGTGCGCGCCGAGTCGCCCGCGACCCTGATCTACACCTCCGGCACCACGGGCCGCCCCAAGGGCGTCATGCTCACGCATTCGAACCTGTTGGCCGAGGCCACCTCCGGCAAGCTGGCACTGAACCACCTGCTCGCCGAGGGCCGCACCACCCTGATGTTCCTGCCGCTGGCCCACGTGTTCGCGCGCGCCATCTCCGTCGGCGCGCTCTCGGCCAAGGTGACCGTCGCGCACACCTCGGACTGGACCACCCTGGTCGACCAGTTCGGTTCGTACAAGCCGAATTTCGTGCTGGCCGTGCCGCGCGTGTTCGAGAAGATCTACAACGGCGCCAAGCAGAAGGCGCACGACGGCGGCAAGGGCAAGATCTTCGATGCCGCGGCCGACACCGCCATCGAGTGGAGCAAGGCGCAGGAGAACGGCGGCGCGGGCCTGCTGCTGCGCGCCAAGCACGCGCTGTTCGACAAGCTCGTCTACGCCAAACTCCGTGCGGCCCTTGGCGGCCGGTGCGACGGCGCGGTCTCCGGCGGCGGCCCGCTGGGCGCGCGCCTCGGCCACTTCTTCCGCGGTATCGGCGTGCCGGTGTTCGAGGGCTACGGCCTGACCGAGACCAGCGCCGCGGTCACCGTGAACCAGGTCGGCAAGACCCGCGTGGGCACCGTCGGCCTGCCGATCGAGGGCAACGCGGTGCGGATCGCCGAGGACGGCGAGGTCCTGGTGCGCGGTTCGGTGGTCTTCGGCGGTTACTGGAAGAACGAGGCGGCCTCGGCCGAGGCGTTCGTGGACGGCTGGTTCCGCACCGGCGACCTGGGCACCCTCGATTCCGAGGGCTTCCTGAGCATCACCGGCCGCAAGAAGGAAATCCTGGTCACCGCCGCGGGCAAGAACGTCTCCCCGGCGCCCATGGAGGATTCGCTGCGCGCGCATCCGCTCATCGGCCAGTGCATGGTGGTCGGTGACAACAAGCCCTTCATCGGCGTGCTGATCACCCTGGACCGCGAGGTGCTCCCGGGCTGGCAGCAGCGCAACGACATTCCGGCCGACACCGCCATCGAGGCGCTGGCCGCGCACCCGGCGCTGCTCGCGGAAATCGAAGCGGCCGTTGCCGAGACGAACACGAAGGTCTCGAAGGCGGAGGCGATCAAGAAGATTCGCGTGCTGACGTCGGATTGGACCCAGGAGACGGGTGAGCTCACCCCGAAGCTGTCGCTCAAGCGCAATGTCGTGCTGGAGAAGTACAGCGCCGAGGTGGCGGCGATCTACTCCTGATCCGCGCGATCGGAAACCGCTGTTCGTTCACTGAAACGGCGGTGGCACAACAGAATACGTAGGAACCAGCGAAGACCCGGACGAAATTCGTTCCGGGTCTTCGTTTTTGCGTTTCCATAGCGCTGTGCATCGCCGTTCGCCGAGCGGTGCGCCCCGGCGCGCATCCCGCGCCGATACCGGTGGCCCGGGATTGTGCACCCGGCCGTGCCCTCGCGCGCGCCGAATCAGCCGAAAGTGAATGAAAGACCAATTTCATCGAAGAAGTGGCCGGGCACACAGTGAAAGCTGTGAGAACCGTCCGTTAACCAATTGTTAGCGTTTCGAACCGTTGCGTGATCGAGATGGAAATGGTCTTCTGGTCGAGCGCCCATCTGGGCGCCACTCTCGGCAGCGTCGCCGTCACAATTCTCCGACCCGCTGTCACGAAGTCGCTGATCAGCGCGCAGCTCAGCCGGTGAAGGTTCGAAAGGGACGGGTCATGAACGCACCTCGCATGACCTGTCTCGGCAAATAGCTTCCTGTTCGCCATTCGCTTTTGTCTGATGAGGACGTCGCTATGGAATACACCCACCTATCCGAATTCGCCCTGCGACCGGGCGAGTTGACCCTCTGGCATCCGGAATTGCTTCCGGGGCACGGCTGGGCTCCGGATCATCGGCCGCTCACCAGCGTCCACGCGCAGTACTGCCGCGAGACCGACGCCACCGATCCGCGCCCCGGCCGGGGCCGCTGGATCGGGACGATCTTCGAACTCGACGCGCCCTTCGACGCGGAGAACTGGCGCACCACCGTGCGGCTGTGGCACGCCCGGCACGAGGGCCTGCGCACCACCGTCGACTGCGGGGCGCACGAGCCTGCCCGGCTGGTGTGCGCACCGGAGTCCGTCGCCGTGGCCGCCACGGCCGTGCCCGAGATCACCGCACCCGCCGCCATCCACGCCTACCTCGCCGAGGCGCTGGAGCTGCGGCTGTCCCCGCTGGTGTGGCCGCACTGCCTGCTCGCGACCATCGAGCACGCCGACACCGGCGACTTCACCGTGCTGGTCGCCGCCGACCACTCGGTCATGGACGCGTACTCCCAGGCCATCGTCATTCTGGAGCTGCGCACGCTGTACCGCGAGGTGACGCACGGCGAGCAGATCCGGGAATCGATCACCTTCGGCAGCCCCGCCGACTTCGCCGCACTCGAGCGCAGCACCGCCGCCGCGCTCACCCCGCGGTGTGACGCGGTGCGGCTGTGGCAGCGATTCCTGGACGGCTCCGGCGGCATGCTGCCGCGTTTCGAGCCCGCCATCGCGCCCGGCAGCGGCCGGCCCTCGGAGCTGCCGCAGACGAGCGTGTCGCGAAAGTTGCTGCCGCTGAACGAGCTCGAACTCATCGAGGAGGCCGTCACCGCGCGCGGGCACCGGCTCTCGGTCGCGGTGTTCGCGGCGTTGGCCATCGCCTACCGCCGCGCCTACGGGTACCTCTCGCTGCGGGCCATCATGCCCATCGCCACCCGCCCGGATCTGCGCTGGCTCGAATCCATGGGCTGGTTCGTGAACGTCGTCCCCATCGACATCACCCTCGGCCCCGACCCGGACCCCGACGGCGCCCTGGAATCCACCCGTACCGCGCTGCGCAAATCCCGGGTCGCCAACGACGCCACCTGGACCCGGGCACTGGAACTCCTGGACTGCGCCGATCGCCCCCGCTTCGGCATCTCCTTCCTGGACATCCGGGTCCTGCCGGACTACCAGCTGGTCGAAGCCCTGCGCGGTCACACCCTGCGCTCGGAGTCCTACTCCGGCGACGAGGTCTTCTTCTGGGTGGTCCGCGCCGCCGACGGCCTGCGCTTCTCGACCCGCTTCCCCGCCGCCTTCCCTGCCGCCGAGATGGATCGCTTCCTGGCCGAGTTCACCCGCGCCATAGGCGAATTCGCGGGTCAACCGCCGGCCGATCGGGTGCGAGTGGTCGGGGCGCATCCCGTCGCCGCCGAACCGCCCGCGTCCGGCCTCGCCGCCGTGGTCGCGACTGCCGCCACCGCGCCCGACGCACTCCGCGAAGCCGCTTGCCCCGCAACGGATTCCCCGGCGGTCACGCCCGCGGTGCGGGAGTTCGCGGTGGCGGGAGCCGCGCTCGCGCCCGACGAGCACCGGCCGTTCGAGTCCGTTGCGGATCCGACCGCGCCCCGGCTCGTGTCGACCCCGGCGCAGGGCTGAGTCATGCGGGTGCTTCTCGCCTTCGCGGGCAGTCGGGGTGATGCGCAACCGGGCGTGCTGCTCGGGCGCGAGCTCGTGGCGCGGGGGCACACGGTGACCCTCGCGGTGTCGCCGAATCTGGTGGAATTCGCCGGGCGGCATGGGATTACCGCGGTCGGGTTCGGCCTGGACAGTGCCGAGCTGTTGCGCGTCCAGCATTCGGATCGCCGGTCGAGCGGCTGGAATCCGGTGGGCCGCTTCCGGGCTCTGATGGATCTGCAACGACGCGGATTCGCCGAAGCGGCCGGGGATCTGCTTCCGCTGGCGAGCAGGTCGGACCTGCTCGTCACCGGCATGGCCTGCGAGGAGATCGCCGCCGAAGTCGCACGGCGGCACGGTATTCCTTTGGCGGCCATGCACTTCTTCCCCATTCAGCCCAACCGCGCGGTCCCGGTGCTGCCCACCGCTCTGGGCGCATCCCTCCCCGGCGCGATCAACCGGGCGGGATGGCGCACCCTCACCGCGCTGCGCGCCCGTGCCCTCGCCCCGGAGGTTGCCGCTGTGCGGTCGCCGGGTGCGGTTCGACCGTTGGTCCGTAACAGCATTCAGGCCTATGACGCCGAACTCTTCCCGGGGCTCCGCATCGAACTCGACGGCGCGGCGTTCACCGGCTTTCCGGTGATTCCGGGCCGGCCACTCGGCTCGGGCGTTCCCGGGCCACCGGCGCTCGACGCCGTCGACGGCGGATCGGGGGTTGCCGCGTCGGCGCTCGACCCCACTCCCGGATCGGTGCACCCGGTGTCGGTGGGTAGCGGCGCGCGAGGACTGCACGATGGGACCTCGCCAGGCGAAATCCTGCTTGCTCGAAACAGGTTCGGGACGGCGCCCGCCAGGTCCGTGTCCGGGCTGGACGCTTGGCTGACCGCCGATACGCCGCCGGTGTACGTCGGATTCGGTTCCATGCCGGTGGGGGACCACCGTGACCTCGAACTGCTGGTGCGCACCGCGTGCAAGCGACAGGGCCGGCGATTGCTGTTGAGCGGCGCGGCGTTCCGGCCCGGCATCACCGCCGATGTCGCCGTGGTCGATCAGGTCGACCACAGCGCGGTGCTGCCGCGCTGCGCGGTGGCCGTGCATCACGGCGGCGCGGGCACCACCGCCGCCGCGCTGCGAGCCGGTGTGCCGCAGGTGATCTGCGCGGTGCAGGCCGATCAGCCGTTCTGGGGGCGGCAGCTCGAGACCCTCGGGCTCGGGGTCACCATGCCGTTCACCGCGCTCTCGGCCGACCGGCTGGAACGCCTGCTGGTGCGCGCGGCCGAGCCCGGCACGGTATCGCGCGCCGCCGCCTACGCGGCCCGCTTCCGCGACGACGGTGTCGCGCGGGCCGCCGATGTCATCGAATCCCTTGCGTCACCCTCGCTTCTGGCAGCGCGGCCGGACGCGGCGGGCGCGCCGATCAGGATCGGAGGTGCCTCATGAGCACCGAGTACGCCATCGAGACCCGGGCACTGGGCAAGACGTTCGGATCACTCACCGCCGTCGGGGGCGTGGATCTGAACGTCACCGCGGGCACCGTCTTCGGACTGCTCGGCCCGAACGGCGCGGGCAAGACCACCATCGTCCGCATGCTCGCCACCCTGCTGCGCCCCGACAGCGGCCACGCCCTGATCTTCGGCCACGACGTGGTGCGCCAGGCCACCGCGGTGCGGTCCATGATCGGGCTCACCGGTCAGTACGCAGCGGTCGACGAAAACCTCACGGCCCTGGAGAATCTGCGGCTCTTCGGTCAACTGCTCGGCCTGACCCGCCGCGCGGCCACCCTGCGCGCGCACGAACTGCTCGAGGAGTTCGAGCTCACCGCCGCCACCCAGCGCCGGGTGGGCACCTTCTCCGGCGGTATGCGCCGTCGCCTGGATCTGGCGGCCACACTGATCACGCTGCCGCCGCTGATCTTCCTGGACGAGCCGACCACCGGCCTGGACCCGCACACGCGCGAACGGATGTGGTCGGTCGTGCGCGGGCTGGTCGACCGCGGCGCGACCATCCTGCTCACGACCCAGTACCTGGAGGAGGCCGACGCGCTCGCCGACCGCATCGCCGTCATCGACAAGGGCGTCGTGGTCGCCGAGGGCTCGGCGGGCGAGCTGAAATCCGCGCTGGGGGAGGAGATGCTGCGCATCGACCTGGTGGACCCCGCCCAGCGTCCGCTCGCCGACGCCGCCGTGGAACGCATCATCGGGGTCACCCCGCTGCACGGGGACACCCCCGCCACCCTCTCGGTGCCCCTGCGCGACATCGACAGCGCCGCCGATGTCGTCACCGCCTGCCGCGCGAGCGGAATTCGCCTGCGTGGCTTCGCCGTCGACCGCCCGGACCTGAACTCGGTGTTCCTGGCGCTCACCCAGCACTCGACAGACAGCAGGGCCGCCTCATGACCGTCCTCACCACCGCACCCGCCCGCCCGGTCCGGCGCATCGAGCGCCGCCCGACGGTACTGCACCTGGGACCCCGTGCGGGACTGCGGCAATCGCTCATCATGGCCCAGCGCGGCATGCTGACCTTCCGGCACAGCCCGCAACTGCTCTACGACGCGGTATTGCTGCCGATCATCGGACCGCTGCTGTTCGGCAGCGTGTTCGGCACCGCCATCGCGGGCAGCATGCACGCCTACCTGCCCACCCTGATTCCGGGTGTGCTGGTGCAGATCGTGCTCACCTCCTCGGTGGCGACGGGTGTTCAACTCTCCGAGGACATTCGGTCCGGGGTCTTCGATCGCTTCGTCGCCATGCCGATCGCCCGCTCCGCACCGGTCACCGGCGCCCTGGTCTCGGGCGCGACGCGCTACGTCATCGCCGCGGCCATGGTGTTGCTCGTCGGCTTCGGAATGGGTTACCGGCCCGAACATCCCGGCGGATTGATACTCGGCGCACTCCTGGTGGTGCTGGCCACCACCGCCATGAGCTGGATCTTCGCGTTCATCGGCGTCACCGTGGCCCGGCCGGCGGCGGTGCAGGGCATGTCCATGCTGGTGCTGACCTTCCTGAGCTTCGCCTCCAACGCCCTGGTACCCGAGTCGGCCATGCCGACCTGGCTGCGCCACGTGTCGGACTACAACCCGGTCTCGCACCTGGTGGCCGCCGTGCGCACCCTCGCCGACACCGGCGCCGGCGGCAGCGATCTGCTCTGGTCGATCGGCGCCGCGCTGCTCATCGCAATCGTCTTCGCTCCCTTGACCGTTCGCACGCTGCGCAATCGCTGATCAGGAGGATTCCCATGGCGGCACCCACCGTACCCACCGCACCCGCGCCCGTGGCCGCACCGGTTCCGGTCGCCATGAACCGGCTCACCGCCGATGACGACCTGTTCCTCAAACTGCACGATCTGTACGGCAATGCCCTGGTGAACCAGGTGGCGTGGCGCTTCGACGAGCCCGTGGACCCCGCGGTCCTGGAGCGCCTGCACGCGCACCTGGCGCACGGCTTCCTGTCCCGCCGGGTCCGCACCACCACGATTCCGCTCGCCCGGGCCTGGTGGGTGCGCGCGGAGTACTCCCTGGCGCTGGGCCGGGACACCGAGCCCGTGCCCGAGAACGGCGTCCTGGACTGGTTTCTCGCCCAGACGCGGGTGGATTTCGATCCCGTCGCGGGCCGGGTGTGGCGGCTGTCCACCGCGCCCACCGCCGCCGGCGGCATGCTGCTGTCCCTGGTCACCTCCCATGTGGGCGCGGACGGCGGCGCGGTGCTCTACGCCCTCGGCGACGCGCTGTACCGGCTCGACCTCGGCGCCGCGCCGGCGGCGGACGGCGGTTCCGGCAGGCTGGTCGGGACGACGCCGCGAGACGGCCTGTACCGCAGGCACTTCGCCGACGCCGCGGCTCAACTGGCCGCGGCCGCACGGGGAGTACGCGCGGCGCTCGCCGCGCGCGCGGTCACCGAACCCGCCCGCAACCCGCGCCCGGCCGAACCGGCGCTGCCGCTCCCGGACGCCTACACCCCGGCCGACGTCGTCGTGGAAGTCCCACTCGCGGAATGGAACAGCGTCGCGGCCGCGCACGGCGGCACCGCGAACGGCCTCATGATCGGCGTCGGGGTCGGCGTGCTCGGCCGCTCCGGCCGCATCGCCGACGGCGCCACCGTGCGGGTGGACATCCCGCACTCGATGCGCGGGCAGGACGATCCGCGCGGGAACGCCACCACCGGCCTGCCCATCGCGGTCCCGTACCGCGTCGGCGAGCGCACCGATCTGTCCCGGGTGCGCGCCGCCATCAAACAGGCCGCGCGCGCCTACGCCGATCCCGCCACGACGCCTGCGCTGCAACACCTGCAACCGGTGCAGATGATGCTGCCGCGCTTCGTGCTCGGCTATTTCTCCCGGACCGCGAAGGCGCCGGAGTGCCTGTGCACCAATCTCGGCGAGACCGGGAGCGCGGTGGCGACCATCGGCGGCGTGCGCGCCCGCACGGTGCTCATGCGCCCGGTCGTCTGCGCGGGCGCGACCGAGCTGTTCCGCCGGGTCGAGGTCGGCCTGAACCTGTCCTGGTCCAGTGACGGCGACACCGTCACCCTCGCTGTGACCGGCGCGGATCCCGATCGCTTCCCGACCCGCGCGGTGCTGCGCGACTGTGTCGCAGCGGAATTCGCGGCGTGGGGGCTGGATCCCACATTCTGGCGGTAACGGTCGGTCGGCCGCTGTTGACGCCCCCGGGAGGTAGATGTAACCATAAGATACAGTAATTTCTGTCACTCCCAGGAGGCCTGACAATGGTGTCAGCACCCGCATCCGCCGAGTCCGTGCTCGCGCTCGCGCAGAGCTATGCCGAGAAGGTCCTGTTGCTCTCGCAGGGCTCGGTCGACAAGCACTTCGATCCCTACGCCGACATCGACTGGGACAACTCGGCTTTCGCCGTGATCCCGGGCGATCCTCGCTGGATTCTGCCCGCCTCCGGCGACATGTTCGCCCGCCATCCCTGGTACCAGGCGCAATCCGAGGCCCGCAAGATCGAGATCGGGCAGTGGCGGCAGGCCAACATCGCCAAGGTCGGCCTGCAGTTCGAGACCCTGCTCATCGGCGGCATGGTGCAGCAGACCTTCAAGCTGCCCAATGGTTCGCCCGAATTCCGGTACTGCACCCACGAGGTCATCGAGGAGTGCAACCACACCCTCATGTTCCAGGAGATGGTGAACCGTATCGGCCGTGACGTGCCCGGGATGGGCCCGATCCTGCGGCAGCTCACCTATGTCGTGCCGCCTCTGGCCGCGCTGTTCCCGAATCTGTTCTTCATCGCGGTGCTTTCGGGCGAGGAGCCGATCGACCACATCCAGAAGGCGATTCTGCGCGCGGGCGAGGACATTCACCCGATCATGCGCGGCGTCATGGCGATTCACGTCGCCGAGGAGGCCAGGCACATCTCCTTCGCTCACGAGTACCTGGAACACCATGTGCCCGAGGCGAATCAGCTCGCCCGGTTCGTGCTCTCGCTGGCCTTTCCGATCGTCATGTGGATCGGCGGGCGGGCGATCATCATTCCGCCGCGCGCGTTCTTCCGAGAGTTCGGCATCCCGGATCGGGTGCGTAGGGAGGTCTTCTTCGGGCTGCCCGACTCCAAGGAGACCTTCGCCGGGTACTTCGGTGACGTGCGGGCGCTGGCCCAGCGCATCGGGCTGATGAATCCGGTCGCCAAGACAGTGTGGAAGGTGCTCGGCATCGGTGGTTCGACCACGCGGTACCGCTCGGAGCCGGACCGTGCGGGGCACTCGCACGCGGCCTGACGCCGCGGGGTTCCCGAGTGGGGTGGCCCGCCGTCACCCGCCCCCGGGCGGGCGGTCCACGGCTATAGTAGACGTTACCCCGGATAACACGTAACATTCCGGGGGCACTCGGACGACGAAGCCCGGGTAGACGACCAGACGAAGCGAGTACCTCAATGACGCGGCATGTCGACGTACTGATCATCGGCGCGGGCCTGTCCGGTATCGGCATGGCCTGCCACCTGAGCAGGGAGAACACCGGGCGCAGCTACCTCATCCTGGAGCGGCGCACCGCCATCGGCGGCACCTGGGACCTGTTCCGGTACCCGGGCATCCGGTCGGACTCGGACATGTACACCTTCGGCTTCGGCTTCCGGCCCTGGATCGGCACCAAGGTGCTCGCCGACGGCCCGAACATCCGCCAGTACATCGAGGACACCGCCGCCGAGTACGGGGTCACGAAGAACATCCGCTTCGGCCGCAAGGTCACCACCGCGAGCTTCGACAGCGCCGAGGGGCTGTGGACGGTGACGGCCTTCGACGAGCAGACCGGCGAGACTGAGACCTACACCAGCAACTTCCTCGTCGGCTGCACCGGCTACTACGACTACGACAAGGGCTACCAGCCGCACTTCCCTGGCCAGGAGAACTTCACCGGGCAGATCGTGCACCCCCAGCACTGGCCCGAGGATCTGGACTACACCGGCAAGAAGGTCGTGGTCATCGGCAGCGGCGCGACGGCCATCACCCTGATTCCGTCCATGAGTAAGGACGCCGCGCACGTCACCATGCTGCAGCGTTCGCCCACCTACATCGCCGCGCTGCCCGCCGACGACCCGGTCGCGGTGGGCCTCAAGCTCGCCCGGGTGCCCGCCGCCGTGGCCTACAAGGCCGGCCGCGCGCGCAACATCGCGCTGCAGCGCGCCAGCTACCAGCTCTCGCGCACCAACCCCAAGCTCTCGCGCAAGCTCATGCTCGCGGCGGTGCGCGCGCAGGTCGGGCCGAACATCGACATGCGGCACTTCACCCCGTCGTACAACCCGTGGGATCAGCGCCTGTGCGTGGTGCCCAACGGCGACCTGTTCCGCATCCTGCGCAGCGGTAAGGCCTCCATCGCCACCGATCACATCGAGACCTTCACCGAGAAGGGCATCCGGCTGCGTTCGGGCGAGGAGCTCGAGGCCGACATCATCGTGAGCGCGACCGGCCTGACCGTGCAGATGCTCGGCGGCGCACAGCTCGCGGTCGACGGTGAGACGCTGGCGACGCGGGATCTGGTGGCGTACAAGGGCGCACTGCTCAGCAATGTCCCCAACGCCATGGTGATCCTGGGCTACACCAACGCCTCCTGGACCCTGAAGGCCGATCTGGCCGCCGAGTACTTCTGCCGCCTGCTCAATCACATGCGGGCCGAAGGCTATTCGCAGGTCGTGGCCGTGCCGGAGGAGGGCGACCGCTCCGAGGCCTCGCTCATGGGCGGTGCGCTCACCTCGGGCTACATCCAGCGCGGTGACGGCGTCATGCCGCGCCAGGGCACCCGCGGGCCGTGGCTGGTCATCAACAACTACTTCCGCGACCGCGCCATGCTCCGCAAGGGCGCCATCGAGGACGGCATTCTGCGGTTCCGCCGCGAGGCGAAGCTGAAGGCCGTCGCGACGGCCGAATCACGCTCCGCCTGAGAAGATTTCGACCGGTCGGCGCGGCGACCGCCGACCCCCCGACGCGGTAACCGCCCCCCGGTCCGCGTCGAACCGGTCGAATAACGGTGGGCCGGGAACAGACCAGTTCCCGGCCCACCGGCTCTTTTCCGGGCCCGCCCGGCCGGGGCACCATGGGGTGATGACCCTCGCTCGCACCCCCGATCTGCTGCCCGCCTCGGTTCGAAACGCGTTCGCGCCCAACGTGACCTATCTCAACGCGGCCAGTTACGGATTGCTCCCGACCACGGTCGCGGCCGAGGTGGCCGCCGCCGAACAGCGCCGGGTGCACGGCGAGTTCGACATCGTGGCGGTCGACGGCGTCGTCGCGAACTGCCGTACGGCCCTGGGCCGCCTGCTCGGTGTGGACGCTGCCCGGGTGGCCATCGGCGCGCACGTCTCACAGTTCGTGGGTCTGGTGGCCGAGAGCCTGCCGCCGGGCGCGAACGTACTGCTGCCGGAATCGGAATTCACCTCGGTCATCTGGCCGTTCCTGGCGCGCAGGGATATTCACGTGCGCACCGCCCCGTTCGCCGAACTCGCGGCCGCGGTGCGCCCGGACGACGATGTCGTCGCGGCCGCCGTGGTGCAGTCCGCGGACGGCGCGGTCATGGACGCCCGGACCGTGGTCGCCGCCGCGCACGCCGCCGGCGCCCGCGTGCTGCTGGACGTGAGTCAGGCGGCGGGCTGGCTGCCCGTGCACGACACCGGCGCGGATTGGCTTGTGGGCGTGGGCTACAAGTGGCTGCTCGGCCCGAAGGGCACGGCCTTCTTCGCGGGTACGGACGCAGCCCTGGACACCCTGCGCCCGGTCGCCGCGGGCTGGTACGCCGGGGGCGATCCCTGGGATTCGGTCTACGACGCGCCGCTGCGCCTGGCCGCCGATGCCCGCCGCTTCGACCTCTCCCCGGTGTGGCCCGCCTGGATCGGCCAGCTGCCCGCCCTGGAGCTGTTGCTCTCGACCGGTATCGCCGAGATCCGGGCGCACGATGTGGCGCTGGCGAACCGGCTGCGCACGGGACTCGGCCTGCCCGTGGGTGATTCGGCCGTCGTCTCGATACCCGCGGACGCGGCGACACTGGACCGCCTGCGCGCGGCGAAAGTGGTGGGCGCGGTCCGCGCCGGGCGCCTCCGCCTGGCCTGCCACCTGTACAACACCGAGGCGGATATCGATCGAGCGCTGGACGTACTCGCCGAATAGCGATGCGGCGCGGTAGATCTCGCACACACGTGCCGGAATTATGCCGCGACGCTCCGGGATCGGGTTCTGCGTCCCGTCGCCCGCGACCCTGGCCGGGTCGCGGCGTGCGCTGTCGGCCGGTGTGTGGCCTCGCGGCGGCATCGAATCCGCAGCGCCCCGAGTTTCCGGCCGGCGATCAGATCGGCTGGAAGCCCGCGCCGACGCCCTCGGTCGCGTCCACGGCGGCCCGGACCGAATCGAAGGAGACGGCGACCACCGGGGTGTGGAAGGGATTCAGGGCGCTCGTGCAGGTGAAGCGCATGGCGCGGGTGTCGTTGATGAGCGGGCCCGAGACCAGGCCGACCAGGCGATCGCCGAGCAGCAGCGGGCCGCCGGAGTCGCCGTAGCTGGAGCAGGCCTGCTCGATGAAGCCGCCCGGGCCGGCGGACCACACGACGCCGCACGCCTCGCCGATGGTGCGGCCGTTCTGGCAGACCACGTCCCAGGCGCTCGGGGGTGCGGCGGCCAGGCCGGCGATGGTGGTGTTGCCCACCGAGCGCAGCGGGGTGACCTTGGCCGGATCGAACTCGATCACCGCGTAATCCAGGGTCTCGTCGGAGCTGACCACGTGGCCGACGGCGCCGGCCTCGGGGAACTGCTCACCGGCGACCGGTGCGCCCGGTTCACCGCAGTGCCCGGCGGTGAAGCCGACGAGGCGGCCGGCGCTGTCCCGGCCGATGGTGGTCAGACTGCATTTGGCGTGCCCGCCGAGCACGATGCCGGAACCGCCGCCGAGTGCGGCTCGGGTCTCGTCGGGGGCCGCCGATGCCGGGGCTGTCGCGGGGAGGGTGGCGGCGGCGACCAGTACGGCGGGTGCGACCCACCGGCGAAATCCGAGCATTCGAAACCATCCGTCCATTGCGACGTGCTGGGCAATTCTCTGCCTGGTAGTAGCCCCCAGTTTGCCATTCGAAACGGCGGGGGCCGCACGGGAGTCGTGCCGTCGCGCAGGACGCGCCGGTCAGGACAGCCAAAGCCCCCGCTGGGCGGCGAAGGGATCGGACTGTACGCGCGGGGACTCGGACCAGATCATGGTCTCGCGCCGCTCGACGGTGTAGCGCGGCCAGTGCGCTCCCGGATCGGCCGCGGTGACGAACGACACCCAGGCGCGGTGCACGGCGTCGGCCAGGGCCTGCGGGGGGTTGTCGCCCGCGACGGCGGCGACGCCCGGCGCGCGCAGGCAGTCGAAGGCGAAGGGCAGGTCCAGGCAGTGGAAGGAACTGCCCCGGTAGTCGGGAGCCGTTGAAGCCCAGGTGAATTCGTACAGCCAGGTGGCCTGATTGCGATTCGCGCGGTCCTCGGCGACCCGGTAGGTGGGTGCGCGCAGCAGGGTGTCGCTCTGCGCCTGGCCGAGCAGTTCCGCAGCGGAATCGCCCGGGTAGGCGGCTCGGAACCCCGCGATCCGCTCGGGCGGCAGGCCCAGCACGGCGAAGGCCGCGGGCAACGTGTCCGCGGTGACCGGCTGATCGCGGGTCATGTCGTTGAACTCGTCGCGGGTGAAACCGAGCAGCAGCGGAACATTGGTCGCCGCACCGGATTTCACGAGCTCGGCGCTGTCCAGGGGGATGGTGACGCCGTCGGCGAAGGGTGCGAGAGCCAGCGCCGGCACCGTCTCGCTGCCCGGTCCGATCTCGCGCATCCTGTCCTCGCAGGACTGCATCTGATCGTCGGTGAGATTCCGCAGCGCGGCCGCGGTGGCGGGCAACCCGGTGCGGGCGGTGAACAGCGCGGCTACCGCGAGCCCGGCGGCGCGCGAATTGGGCTGCGAGAGCGCCCCCGAGGCGGAGATGCCGGCGTGGAACAGCCCGCGCGCGGCGGGCGCGGCCATGAGCGCCCACACCGCGCCGCCGCCGGCCGACTGCCCGGCCACGGTGACCCTGCCCGGATCACCGCCGAACGCCGCGATGTTGTCGCGCACCCAGCCCAGCGCCGCGATCCAGTCCAGTACCGCCCGATTGTCCGGCGCGCCCTCGACGTGCAGGAAGCCCTCGATGCCCAGCCGGTAGCCGATCGACACCACGACCACGCCGTCTCGGTTGAACGCCGCCCCGTCGTACCAGGGGCTGGCCGCCGACCCGGCCACGAACCCACCCCCGTGGATCCACACCAGCACCGGCAGCCCGGCGTCCGCGCCCGGCTTCGGCGTGAACACGTTCAGATTCAGCACCCCGTCGCCCGGGATGCTCGGCTCCGGAATGGCGGTGACCTCGGTCAGCGACTTGCGTTGCGCGGTGGGCCCGTACGCCGTGCAGTCCCGCGTCTCGCCCCACGGTGTCACCGCCGCCGGCGCCGCGAATCGCAGGTCGCCGACCGGTGGCTGCGCGTACGGAATCCCCAGGAAGGCCACACCCGTATCTCGCCGCTCGCCCCGCACGGGCCCCGACGTCGTGACCACCGTCGCCCCGCCGGCGGACTCCGCCTCCCGGGCGCAGGCGGTGGCCAGCGCCGCCACCCCCGCTCCGATGAACAGTGTCCGCCGCCCGATTCGCTGCACAGCCATGTCAACCTCTGGTCGCTATTTACGTCAATGCTTGAAATAAATCACGCCCAGCATAATCTCGACGTGTGAAAGACGCACCCACCCTCGGATCCGGCAGCACCCTCGTGTTCGTACGGCGCCGGTCTGTGGAGCCCGTCGGTGCCCCCGCGATCACCCGGTGGATTCGGGCGGTGCGGTGACAGGGGCATCGCGGGCGGCGGGCGCGCGTTCGGGGGGCGGGCCGGCGGACTCCGCGGCGGTGCGGCGGGCGAACCTCGGGCGGGTGCTGCGGCACATCGCCGAGCACGAGCCCTGCGCGCGGACCGAGATCGCGACGGCGACGGGTTTGGCACACGGATCGGTGACGGCGTTGGTGGCGGACCTGATCGAGCGGGGACTGGTGGGGGAGGACGACGCGCTGCGCCGTGGCGGGCGGGGGCGGCCGGGGCGGCCGCTGCGATTGATTCCGTTGCGGGCGTTGAGCGTTGCCGTCCAGATCACCGCGGAGCGACTGCGGGTGATGGTCGCGGACCTCGCGGGAAACGTTGTGTGGCGGGAGGATTCGGCGCATCGCTGCCCGCCCGGGGAACCGGAGATCATGGCCGACGCCGTGGCCGCGGCCGTGCGCCGGGCCGCGGGCGGCGCGACCGGGCCCGCCGGGGTGACCGGTGGGCCATCGGACACCGCGGGCTCGGCGGCCACACCGGACTCGGCGCGCCTCATGACCGGCGCGCCCCTACAGCTGGTTCGAGTCGTCATCGCCATGGCGGGTCCGGTGCTCGACGACGCGGCGCAGACCGTCGCTCTCGCACCGGATTTCGGGTGGTTCCGGCCGGTGCGGCTGCGAGAGCTGGTGGGGGAGCGGCTGATCGGCACGGGGTGTGCGGTCGACGTCATCAACGATGGGAACGCCGCCGCCTTCGCGGAGTTCTACGCGGGCTCGCGGGGGCGGAGCCTGGTGTTGATCGAAGCCGGCACCGGAATCGGCGGCGGGGTGGTGTTGGACGGGCGAATTCAGATCGGCAGTCACGGGGTGGCGGGGGAGCCGGGGCATATGCCGGTGGCGCTGGACGGTCCGGTCTGCGTGTGCGGAGCGCGCGGATGCCTGGTGCTGTACGCGGGCCCCGAGGCGGTGCTCGAGGCGGCGGGGCTGGGCGCGGCAGCGCGCGAGCTCGGGCCGGCCGCGGCCGATTCGCGGCTGATCGCCGAGCTGTCGGCCGGGGAACCGCGGGCGCTGGCGGCGATCGAGATCGCGGCGCGAGCGCTGAGCGTGGCCATCGTGGGAATTCACGCGCTGCTCGACGTGGAGGAGATCGTGCTCGGCGGCACCCTGGCCGGCTGGTTTCCCTGGCTGACCCCGATCATCGAGGAACGGCTGGCGGACCGCCGCGCGCTGACCCCGGCGCTGGACCTGACCGTGCTTCCCGCCCGGCTCGGCGCGGACGCCATGCTGCTCGGTGCGATCGAATTCGCCCGGCGCGCGGTGCTTTCCGACCCGGCGGCCATCCCTATTCCGCCCGCTATCGCGGGGCGCTGACCGGGTCGGCGCGCGACGCCGCCGCGGAGCCGGTCGATCCCCGGCCGGGGCCGCGCGAACAGGCCCGCCGAGATTCTCGGGAAAAGTGGCTGTAGATTCGCTGATCCGGCATCGGATAGTGGTTTCATGGGCGCATGGATCTGCGCCCCGACCTGCGTAGCACTGTCAACGACCTGATGCCCGACCTGAAAGAGCTGCTCGAACAGCTGGTAGCGATTCCCTCCATCGCCTTTCCGGACTATCCGAAGGCGAATGTGCAGGCGGCGCACGACCTCATTGCTGAAGAGTTGCGGAAATCTGGTGTCGAAGACATTCGAGTGCTGACACTGCCCGAGACCTCCCCCGTCATCTACGCCCGCGTCCCCGCACCACCCGGCGCGCCGACGGTCCTGCTCTACGCGCACTACGACGTGCAGCCCTCGGGCGACGAAAGCCTCTGGAATACACCGCCGTTCACCCCGACCGAGCGCGACGGCGCGATCTACGGCCGCGGCGCGGCCGATTGCAAGGCCAATGTCGTCGCCCACATCGGCGCCCTGCGCGCATTCGGCGGCAAACCCCCGGTGGGCATCACCCTGGTCATCGAGGGCCAGGAGGAATACGGTTCCGGCTTCGACGACTACCCCGTCGAGCAGCCCGAACTGTTCCAGGCCGACGCCCTGCTCATCTGCGACGCGGGCAATATTCGCGCCGGCACCCCGACCCTGGTCACCGCCCTGCGCGGGGTCGCGGACGTCTTCGTCGAAGTGCGCACCCTCGCGGCCCCGGTGCATTCGGGACAATTCGGCGGCGCCGCGCCCGATGCGCTGCTCGCGCTGACCCACGCCCTGGCCACCCTGCACGACGCCGACGGCAATGTGGCCGTTCCGGGGCTGCGCCGCGACACCTGGACCGGCGCGAATTACACCGACGAGGAATTCGCCGAGGTCACCGGCATGGAACCCGGTATGCCACTGCTCGGCACCGGCCCCATCGGCGAGCGCATCTGGTACGGCCCGGCCATCACCGTCATCGGCCTGGACGCGCCGCCGGTGAAAACCGCTGCCTCCGCGGTGATTCCGTACGCGCGGGCCTACCTCAACGTGCGGGTGCATCCCGAACAGGATCCCGCCGAGGGGCAGCGAGCGGTGATCGAGCACCTGTCGAAGGTCAAGCCCTTCGGCATCGAACTGCAGGTTACCGGCGGCGACGTCGGCGCCGGATTCGCCGCGGGCACAACGGGCCCCGCCTACGCCGCCATGCGCGAAGCGATGGGCAAGGCGTGGAATACCGACGTCGTGGACTCGGCCATGGGCGGTTCCATCCCGCTCACCAATTCCATGGCGGCCGCCAATCCGAACTCCGAAGTCATCATGATCGGCGCCGAGGACTCCCGCTGCAATATGCACGGCTTCAACGAGCGCGTCCTGCTCAGTGAGTTGAGCAACGTGGCGCTGGCCGAAGCCGAATTCTTCCAGCTCTTCGCGAACAGGATGCGCAAATGAGCGATACCGCGGTCGTGGACCCGAAACCGGCCTCGCACAAGAAGAAACGATCCTTCCCCTCGACCTACACCATTCTCGCCGGGGTGATGGTCGCGGTATGGCTGGCGGCCTTCGTCATTCCGCCGGGCGCGTACCAGGTGGACAAGGACGGCAAGACCATCGCTGGGTCCTATCACCGCATCGAGGCGACCAAGAGCTTCGGCGAGCGCGTCCGGGATCTGTTCCTGGCGCCGGTGAACGGGCTCTACGGCATTCAGAATCCCGACAACGGTCAGGTCGCGCCCGATGCCAGCGGCGCGCTGTACGGTGCGGCGGCGGTATTCCTGTTCGTGCTGGCGGTGGGCGCGTTCATCACCGTCGCCTTCGCCACCGGCGCGCTCGACAGCGGAATCGGCAGGCTCGCATACAAACTGCGCGATCGATCCTTCCTGCTGATTGTCGGCATCATGGTCATCTTCGCCATCGCGGGCACGGTGGAGGGCTTCGCGGAGGAGACCCTCGGTTTCTACGCGCTGCTGGTGCCCCTCACCCTGGCCCTGGGCTACGACCGCATGACCGCGGTCGGCGCGATCATCGCGGGCGCCGGTGTGGGCGTGCTGTGTTCGACGGTGAACCCCTTCGCCACCGGCACCGCGTCCTCGGCGGCCGATGTGCCCATCGGGGACGGCATCGTGCTGCGGCTGGCCATGCTGGTGGTGCTGACCATCGTGACGGTCGCCTATGTGCTCTGGTACGCCCGCCGGGTCAAGAACGATCCCGGTAAATCCTGGTCCGGCTGGCAGCCCGGCGATCGCGATATGAAAGCCGAAGAGCACGAACCGGATCCGATGACCGGGCGGCAGGTGCTGGTGCTGTGGCTGGTGGGTCTGACCTTCGCCTTCATGATCTTCTCGATCATCCCCTGGGCCACCGTCATCAAGGGCGACGGCGCGACATCGTTTCCCTGGGAACTGGATTGGTACTTCCCGGAGCTGACAGCGCTGTTCCTGGTGGGCGCGGTGGTGATCGGCCTGGTCGGCGGACTGGGCGAGGGCAAGATGTCCGAAGCCGTCGGCAAGGGCTTCGGCGACTTCGTCGGCGCGGGCATCGTCATCGTGCTGGCCCGCGGCGTCACGGTCATCATGAACAACACCGAGATCACCAGCACCGTGCTGCACGCGCTGGAGGGCTTGGTCACCGGCACGTCCTCGGCGGTTTTCGCGGTGGCGGTCTTCCTGGTGAATGTGCCGCTGGCGTTTCTGATTCCATCCACCTCGGGCCACGCGACACTGGCCATGCCGATCATGGCACCGCTGGCGGATTTCGCGAATGTGCCGCGCTCACTGGTGGTCACGGCCTGGCAATCGGCGTCGGGCTGGGCGAATCTGGTGACCCCGACGACGGCGGTGGTGACCGGCGGCATCGCACTGGCCAAGGTGCGCTACGACCGCTACGTGAAGTTCATCGCGCCGCTCATGGGCATATTGTTCGTGCTGATCTGCGTCTTCCTAGCCGTCGCGGCCTGGATCGGCTGAACTCAGGGCTCGCGAATCATGCTGCGCCAGGCCGATTCCAGATGCGCCACCATGTCGAAATCGCGATCGATGAGCCAGCGGGACTGCAGGCCGTCGGCCAGCGCGAAGAAGATGGCGGCCACCGCCGCGGGATCCAGATGCGCCGGGAGCAGGCCCGCCTCCTGCTGCCGGCGCAGGGTCGCGGTGAAGGCCGCGGTACCGCGGTCGTATCGGATCCGCATGTAATCGTGGGCCGGATGCCGGGGATCGGCGGCCGCGGCCTGCATGTGGGTGAAGAGTTCGATGAGTCCCGGCACCCGGGTGTTGCGGTGGATCACCTGGATCAGATCCTCGGGCGTGAGCGCGTCCAGGGTCTCGATATCGGCTTCATCGCGTTTGCGCAGGACCGCGACGAACAGATCCTCCTTGGATCCGAAGTAGTGCAGAAGTCCGCTCTGGCTCAGCCCCGCGGCCTCGGCCAATTCGGCCACGGAGGTGGCGAGAAAGCCTCGCTCGGCAATGGTGCGCAGGGCCGCGGCCAGGATCTGTTCCCGGCGCTCGATGCCTTTACCGTAGGGCCCGCGTTTTGCCACCAGGAGAGTGTAGAACCCCGCCTGCCAGGCTTGTGCAACCAAAACCGTGCGTTGTACGGTTTTCATGCGACCCCGCGATCGGGTCGTTCACAGCGAAGGAGAGACATCCGATGCGACTCCGGCTCCACACCCTCGTCCCGGCTGTTCTGGCCGCAGCGCTCGCATTCGGCGCGGTACCGGCCGGCGCCGCGCCGCCGCCGCCCGGGCAGCTCGCGCCCATGAGCGATGACTTCCTCTGGGGTGTGGCGGCCTCCGGTTTCCAATCCGAGGGCAGTGCGCCGGACAGCAACTGGACGCGCTATATCGCCGCGGGCAAGACCGAGGATCCGTACCGGGATTCGATCGACTTCTATCACCGCTATGCCTCCGATATTCAGCTGGCGAAGCAGTTGGGGGTCTCGGTTTACCGCATAGGAATCGAATGGGCGCGGGTGCAGCCGCAGCCGGGGGTGTGGGACGAAGCCGGACTTCGGTTCTACGACAGTGTGATCGGGGCGATCACGGCGGCCGGAATGCGACCCATGCTCACGCTGGATCATTGGGTGTACCCCGGCTGGGAGGCCGAGCGCGGCGGGTGGAACAACCCGGGAATGGTGGATGACTGGCTGGCCAATGCGCGCCGGGTGGTCGATTGCTACGCGGGCTTCGATCCACTGTGGGTCAGCTTCAACGAGCCGGCCATGTATCTGCTCAACGAGACCAGGCACGGCGGCCTGCCCGCCACCTCGGTGCCCGCGATGCAGGACCGAATCGCACAGTCGCACAACGCGATATACGACTACATTCACGCGGTACAGCCGGGTGCGATGGTGACCAGCAATGTGGCCTACATCCCCGCGGCCGAGGATGCGGTGAACGGGACTTTCATCGACAAGATCGCGGCCAAACTCGATTACGTCGGCATCGACTACTACTACGGCCTGTCTCCGAGTTCGGTCGGCATGTTCACCAATTTCACGCAGCTCTGGAAGAACCCCCTGCAGCCCGAGGGCATCTACTATGCGCTGCAGCACTATTCGCGCAAGTTCCCCGGCAAGCCGCTGTACATCGTGGAGAACGGCATGCCCACCGAGAACGGCCTGCCCCGCGCCGACGGCTATACCCGCGCGGACAATCTGCGCGACACGATCTACTGGGTGCAGCGCGCGAAGTCCGACGGCATGAACGTGATGGGCTACAACTACTGGAGCCTGACCGACAACTACGAATGGGGTTCCTACACCCCCCGTTTCGGCCTCTACACGGTGGACGTCCTGACCGATCCGACCCTGACCCGCCGCCCCACCGATGCGGTCCCCGCCTACACCGAGATCACCGCGAACTCCGGTGTTCCCGCCGACTACGTCCCCACCCGGGCTCCAGCGACCTGCTCTCTGGTGGATGGCCTCGCCAGCTGCCTGGATCCGGCGGGCACGCCGCGCTGAAGGTGTGGGGTCTCGGTACGCCGGGGTCGGGAGACTCGGCTGCGGTTGGGTGCCCTGCCGGGGGAAGTACGCCTGGATAACGGAGTACCAGCCGGGGCAGGTTGGGTGCCTCGGCGCCGGTTCCAGCCCTTCCGGGCTGATTGACGGGATCGAAGCCCTTGGATGCGTGGCCGAGTTCTCAACCCTGGACCGGGTGCGGCAATCACCGCCCTGGCCATTACCTCATTGTGCTGACGACGAGTCTTTGTCTGTGGTCTCGAGAAGGTGCCCACGGCCAGTCGACCCGGCTGGAAGGGTGAACGGGCTCCCGGCTGGGGAGCCGAAGGTTGGGTACGGCAGGCGAGGTGACCAGCACTGCCGCATCTGTTTTGCCTGCTCTCCCGAACCCCGCCGGAAGATGCGGGTTGGTGTGGGTGTGGGCTACGTCGGCCACGCGCGTGAACACCTTGCCAGGTGGTCGCAACGGTGGTTCTGGTGGGAGGGCCGGGCCCGTGGCAGGGTGCGCGGGAGTCGATTCGGTGTAGACCGATGAAGCCGCGAATGAAGGTGCATCGAGCAGTGGGCGGTATTCGAGACCGGGGCTCGGTCGGTGACAGAGCCGCCGTGCGGAGATGCCCGATGCTGGGGTGGCGGTGTGGCTCTCACTGGGCGACGGCATGGGCGGTGCCGGGCGCACGAAGGCCTCTTCGGCGTCGAAAGCCGAAGAGGCAGAGTCGAAGCGGCGGTGAGGCTCGAGACCGGGGGCCGGGTGGCTAACAGCGCCATCGTGCTGGGATCCCCGGAAACTGGGGATGATGGCGGAAGTTCACACGTGGCCTACGACTTCGGTCGATGTGTGGTGGTGGGATCCATCCGGTTTTGCCCAGATTCTCCGAATCCTCGCCCATCACAACCGTTCCCCACCCGTTCGGGCCGGTGTTGATCTGGGCGTGGCAGGCATCGCACGCCAGGGTCAGGTTCTCGATGTCCGTTTCGCCACCATCTGACCATTCTCGGATGTGGTGTACAGCCGAGCGGCTCGCTGGCGCGTCGCAACCGGGGCGGGTGCAGCCTCGTTCGGTGGCGGTGAGCGCCAACCGCTGAGCCGGGTTGGCCAAGCGCTGGCCGCGAGACAAATGCAGTGGGCGGTCGTTGCGATCGAGCACCACCAGATACGGGGTCGAATTCCTGGCCACCTGGAGAGCCTGGGTGATCGACATGGTCCCACCGGTGGCGGTGGTCGCTACGCCCGCGCGCTTCTCCAGGTCCTCGATGCTCATGGTGATGATGGTCGAGACCGGAAGTCCGCGATGCGATCCGAGCTTCGTGGGGCCCATGTCCGGGCGGAAGAACACCATCAGGGCGTCGTGGTTGCGCTGCTCGGCGTTGCGGTGATCGCGTTTGGCGGCGGCGCGCAGCTTCGCTCGAAGGGCGGCACGGGCACGTTCGGCCGGGGTCAACGTCGGGTCGTCCACATCGACATCACCGGTGTCGTCGCCGTCGTCGAGTTCGGTATCGAGACCCAGTTCAGCGGTGGTCCACGGGCTTTCGGGATCATCGGGGTTGCACATGCCGGGGCGTCCGAACTTCTCGAACATCGGGATCATGACCGCACCCAACTGCGGGGTCAGGAACCCGGAGATCGGGTACATGCCGTCGATGCCCTGATGCCCGATCTTGATGCTCCGGACTCGCTGGCGGTCCCGGTCCTCGGTCAATCGGCCGTCAGGGTCGACGTGGGCCAGGATATGCACGCCGAGCTTGGTCACGCCCTTCGGATCACCCTCGCGGGCGTAGGAGGTCAGATGCTCCTCGGCATGGTCCTTCACTTCCGGACCGGCGGCGTCGGGGATCCGCATCAGCGCATCGTGGATGGCCTTCACGTGGTCGGCGGAGATCTCCCCGGCCCGTTGCGCTTTAGCTACGAGAGGCAGGACCGGCGGCCGGGTGCTCGAACCTTCCGACACCGTCGACAGTAGATCAGCGTTGCGAACGCGGGTAGCGGCCTCGGCGTACGAGAGTCGCAGTGTTTGTTGCAGGAACAGGATCAGGCTCTTCACACCGGCCCGAGGGCCCAAGTTCCGTGCTCCGCACTCGAGCGCGAAGCGCTGCTTCACGGCTTCGAGTTTGCGGACACTGGTTTCGAGTTCCTGCATGACGTCGATGACCTCGCCATCGGACATCGGGAACATCGGCAATTCGAGCAGGTTCTCCACCGCGGCGCCGAGTGCTTTGGCACTCGTCGCGATGGTGGGTACCTTCCTCGAATTCATACCCCTATTCTACGCCTTGATAGCAAGCGTGAATAGCCGAATTCAATTGTGATACAACAATATTCACACTGGACCGACGCCCGAATTCCTCGAAGAATTCGAACCGCCGGCCCAGCCACGAACCACCCGCCGAATCACCGCAGAGCCGGGATCACTTCCTTCTCGAACAGCTCGATTCCGCTGGTGTCATAAGCGGATTCCGGGAAGTTCAGAATCGTGTACGAAAGCCCTAAATCCTTGACCTTCGTGAGGTTTTCGATAACCTGCTCCGGCGTCCCCACCGCAGCCGATCCCCGGAAGATATTGTCGATCTGGGACTTCGCGGCCGCCGCGCCCGTGAACGGCGTCAGGCGCGCTTCGAGCGCGGCCAGCCGCTCCTCCACTTCCGCCTCGGTGCGCCCGATGGCGGCGTTGAAATTCGAGCTGCGGGTGATGGCGTCGAAATCGGTGCCCACATCCGCGCAATGGTTGCGCAGCAGCTCGGACTTGTGCGCGAACTCGTCCAGGTTGCCCGCGAAGTTCGTGTACTGGGCATACTTGGCCGCGATCTTCAGCGTCACCTTCTCACCGCCACCGGCGATCCACAGCGGAATCCCGCCCTCCTGCAACGGCAGTGGGCGCACGATCGCGCCGTCCACCTGGTAGTGCTTGCCGTCCAGTGTCGCGCTGCCCGTCGTCCAGGCCTGCTTGAAGATCTGCACGCCTTCGTCGAGCCTGCCGAGACGCTCACCGGCGGAAGGGAATCCGTAGCCGTAGGCCCGCCATTCGTGCTCGTACCAGCCGCCGCCGATGCCCATCTCCACGCGTCCGCCGGAGATGAGATCCACGGTCGCCGCGACCTTCGCCAGGTAGGCGGGATTGCGGTAGCTGATGGCGGTGCACATCTGGCCGAGCCGGATCCGCTCGGTGGTGGCGGCGAACGCCGACATGAGGGTCCACGCCTCGTGGGTGGCCTCCTCGGTCGGTACCGGGACCGTGTGGAAGTGGTCGTACACCCACAGCGATTCCCAATCCGGATTGGCGTCGGCGCGCTGCGCGAGCCCGCGCATCACATCCCACTGCGCCGCCGGCTCGATGCCGACCAGATCGAGCCGCCAACCCTGCGGGATGAATAGGCCGAAGCGCACGAGTTCTCCTCCGTCTGCCGATCGGTTGCGCCCGCACGAGGGCGCGGGCCACCAACCACTGTTCTCGCCCGGCACGTGCCGGGCAACCATTGCGCGCCGTGCGCGTCTAATTCGATCCGTCCGATGCCCGAACTGGTTGTCCCAGACGGGATAGGATGCGCCGCAGGTGATCGTTTCGACCAGTGGGGAGGGACTCGGCGATGAGCTCCATTCAGATGCCCGCACCGGACGGACCCGTGTCGGCGGTGTTCGAGACGCCTTCGGGCGACGGCCCCTGGCCGGGGGTGGTGGTGCTGCACGACATCGCGGGACTCAGCGGCGATATCCGGCGCAAGACCCGGCTGCTCGCGGACAACGGCTATCTGGCCGTCGCGCCGGACCTGTTCTCCCGGGGCCGGGCCCGGTGTGTGCCCAGCGTGTTCCGGGACCTGCTCACCGGCAAGGAAGGCCGGGCCATCCGCGACATCCAGGCCGCCCGCGCGCTGCTGACCGCCGACGAGCGCTGCACCGGCAAGGTCGCGATCGTGGGTTTCTGCCTGGGCGGAGCGTTCGCGCTGCTGCTCGCCCCGCAGGGTTTCGACGCGGCCGCGCCGTTCTACCCCTCGGGTCGCGGCAACTACGAGGAGATGCTGCGCGGGGCCTGCCCGATCGTGGCCAGCTACGGCGCGAACGACCCGGCCAATCGCGGCCGCGGCGACAAGCTCGAGCGAGTCCTCACCGAGTACGGCATCGACCACGACGTGAAAACCTATGCGGGCGTCGGTCATTCGTTCGCGAACGACCTGCCCGCGCAGGGGCTGCTGCGGGTGGCCGGGCTCGGCTACGACGACGCCGCCACATCCGACGCCTGGCGGCGGATCTTCGCCTTCTTCGACACCCACCTGTCGCCGGGTTTCCAGCCGGGCGGGCCGAACGTGTAGCCGAGCCGGTCCCGCATGCGGGTGGCGGAGCGCAGATCCCGCCACAACGCGCCGAACTCGTAGTACTGCAGCGTCAGGAGATTGTCGCTGTCGATGTTCTTCGTCAGCCCGTAGGTGGGCCGGAACGTCTCGGCGCGGAAGGTGCCGAACATCCGGTCCCAGAGGATCAGGATGCCGCCGTAGTTGCGGTCCAGGTACTCGGCGTCACTGGCGTGGTGCACGCGGTGATGCGAGGGCGTGTTGAAGACGTACTCGAACCAGCGCGGCAGCTTGCCGATGGTCTCGGTGTGCACCCAGAACTGGTAGATGAGATTGAACGACCAGGCGGTGAACACCATCCACGGCGCGACGCCCAGCAGCGGCAGCGGAATCCAAACCAGCAGCTCGAACCAGGGATTCCACTTCTGCCGCAGCGCGGTCGCGTAGTTGAAGTAGCGGCTGTTGTGGTGCACCTGGTGCGCGGCCCAGATCAGCCGGACGCGGTGCGAGGTGCGGTGGTACACGTACCAGAGCAGATCCACGCCGAGCATGACCGCGACCCAGCTCAGCGGATTGCGCGGGTCCAGCTGCCAGGGCGCGTGGACGTAGAGCACCGCGTAGCCGATGAGTGCCACGAACTTGGCCGCGCCGCTGACGAAGACCGAGATCGCGCCCATGAGCAGGCTGTTGCGCGCGTCGGTGCGGTCGTAGCCGGTGCGGTCGTCGCCGTGCTCGCGCAGCGAGAGCACCTCCACCACGAGGGCGAGCACGAAGAACGGGATCGCGTAGGTGACGGGCTGATTGATCTGTTCCCACAGGTCCACGGTGCTCACTCCACTCCCGCGCCGATGAACACGCGGTCACTTCATCTGCACCGACTGTAAGGCTCGGATCGCGGAATTCGGAAGGGGTGATCCGCCTGAGCTGGGCTTCAGTCGTTTCTGCAGCGGGCGACCAGGGCCAGGCAGCCCGCGGCGGCGGCCGCCAGCGCCAGGAACATCACGGGGTAGCCGAACCCGGCGTGCTGGTGCAGCACCGCCATGACCGCGGGAACGCCGAAGCCGAGGTAGCTGACGGCGTAGTAGACCGCGGTCAGGCCCGCCAGGTCGTCGGGCCGGGCCATGCGCTCGATCTCCAGGAGACCGGCGACCAGGCCGATGCCGAAGCCCATGCCGAGGACGACGGCGGTGGCGACGGTGAGCCACAGGGTCAGCGCGCCGGAGGCGACGGTGGCCAGCAGCATGCCGGCGATGGTCAGGCTCAGCCCGAGCACCGGCAGGCGCAGGGTGCCGGGCCGGTCCAGGCGGCGGGCCACCGACTGGATGGCGAAGCCGCAGCCGAGGGTGATGACGGTGATGAGCGCCGAGAACGCGATGGGCGCGCCGTGCACCTTGGGCATCATGAGGGTGGGCATGATGGCGTAAGCCGTTGCGGCGGAGGTGAACAGCCACACCGACAGCGGCAGGGCGACCAGGCGGAAGCGGCGGTTCGCGGCGGCGGGGACCTTCAGATCGTCGCGCAGCCGGGCCGGATTCGGTTGCGGCACTATGGTTTCAGGTGCGCGCAGCACCCAGGCGGCCGCGCCCGCACAGAGCGCGACATTGAGCAGGTAGGGGAGCGTGCTCGGGAGCGGACCCCATTGCGCGAGCACGCCGGCGACGCCCGCGCCCACGCCGAATCCGCCGGTCAGGCTCATGGCCGAGCGGCGCGCGCCGGTGCCGGCGGCCGTGTGCGCGGCATAGGGCGGCTGGGAGAGTTCCTTGAGCCAGCTGCTGCCCACCGCCATCGCCAGCCCGAGCGCGACGCCGGACAGGACGCGCCCGGCGGAAAGCATTGGCACCGAGTCGGATCCGAACGCGAGCAGCAGCGATCCGGCGGCGGCGATCAGGGGTGCGGGGCGCATCAGCGGCCGGCGGCCGTATCGGTCGGAGAGCGGGCCGCCGATGAGCAGCGCCGGAATGATACCGAGCACGTATTCGAACAGCAGCAGGTCCACCGTGGCCAGCGGCAGCCCGTCGCGCTTGTACATGACCAGCAGCGGCGTGAATTCGTTTCCGCCCCAGGCGATGGCGAAGATGGCCGCCGCCACGCCGATCCAGGCCCGGTCGGTGCGGGCGCCGGTCGCGGGCGCGGCGGTGGTCAGCGCCGGGGCGGCGGACGGCGACGGCATGGGGTCCTCTCGGTTCGACGCCGGGCGGGTGCGTCGGGTGTGCGGCCGGGGCGGCGGCGGAACCGGTGTGCTCGCCCGCCTCGATGTGGTCCGCGATCCGGGTGTGGGCGCGCGACAGGGCCTCGCGCAATCCTAGGAGCGCGGCCGCGAATATTTGCTGGGATGTGGCCGGGTTCACCGTCGCCACCCGGACCCGACCGGCCGGACTTGCGCGAGGGGAGTCCCACCCACGATGATCTGTGCTGTTGGCATGTTGCCAGTAAGTTCAGACACGGAGGTCCGCATGGCGAACGACGCCACCCCGCCGCTGCACGAGGTAGTGAACAGCGCGCTCGAGTTCACCATCCCCATCGCGCACAAGATGGGGGTCACGGCCACCGAGGTGCGTCCGGGCTACGCCGCGACCAAGGTGCCCGCCGAGGGCAACGGCAACCACTTCGGCGTGATGTACGCCGGTGTCCTGTTCACCGTCGCCGAGGTCCTCGGCGGCGCCCTGGCCCTGGCCAGCTTCGACACCGCGAAGTACTACCCCCTGGTGAAAGACCTGCACATCTTCTTCCGCAAGCCCGCCGCGACCGACGTGGTCGCCGAGGCCACTCTCTCGGAGGCGGAGATCGCCCGCATCGCCGAGGAGGCCGACCTGAAGGGCAAGGCCGACTTCACCCTGACCGCCAAGGTGATCGACGCCAACGGCGTGGTGGTGGCCGAGACCGAGGGCCTCTACCAGCTCCGTGCCCACAACAAGTAGGCGACGAGCTTCGGGGCCCGCGGTCCCATGGCACCGGCCGAGGGCCCCGGGGGGGGGGGGACACCGCCGGCGGGGCCCGGGGGGGGGGGGGGGGGGTCGCCGGGGGGGGGCCGGGGCGCGGA
>NZ_JBSHMS010000018.1:0-68798 GCF_053645575.1 Nocardia sp. NPDC055321 | reverse complement strand
TTTTTAATGACCCGCCCCCCCCCTATATCTACACAGAAACCTGCGTCGGCAGGGTCTGTTGTTTAAATCATACTGGCTGGGGGCCCCGCGGCCCCATGGCCCCGGCCGCGGCCCGGGTTTCTCCGACACCCGGGGCCCTCGGCCCTGTGTGTGCCGGGTGAGCATCCGGAGTCGAGCCCGGAGCTACTGCGGTGTGGCCGGGCGTCTCGCTGACCCCGGATCCGGACGCCCGGGAAGCGTCAGGGCTGGGTCAGTTGGGTGAACTGGGCCATGTCGAAATAGTCGCGCCAGGCGGTGATCTTGTTGCCGGACACCTCGAAGACGCCCATCACGGGGAGCTCTATCGGCTTGTCGCCCAGGGTGAAGCGGTCTGTGCGTTCGTTCAGGACCGTGGTGCCGGTCGCGGACTGGTGGTGGATCGTGAACTCTATGCCGCCGAAGGCGCCTATGAAGCCCTGTAGGAAGTCGAGGATCGCGGGCTTGCCGCGCAGGGGAGCCATCGGGATGTTGTGGTAGACGGCGTCTTCGGTGAAGTAGGCGGCTATCGACTCGGGGGTGCCGGTCAGCCACTCGGCGCAGAAGGCGGTGACGAGGGCCTCGGGGGTGGGGTCGGTCATGCGGGGAGCCTTTCAGGAGATTTCGAGGGGTAGGGAGAGGTGGCGGCGGGCGAAGATGCTCGGGAACCATTGGGGTGGGGCGTCTTCTGCGAAGGTGAAGCGGGTGGAACGGGTCAGCAGGGCCGTCAGGGCGGCGGTCGCCTCCAGTTTGGCGAGGGCGGAGCCCACACAGAAGTGGACGCCGCGGCCGAACGCGAGATTGTTGGCGCCGCTGCGACGGTCGAGGTCGACGACATCGGGGTTCTCGAAGCGGGCGGGGTCACGGTTGGCCGCGCCCCACAGCAGCAGGATGTGACTGCCCGCGGGGAGATGCACGCCGCCCAGTTCCGTGTCCGTGGTGACGTGGCGATGATGGCTGCGGAAGGGCGATTCCAGGCGCAACGCCTCGTCCAGGAAGGCGGGCAGCAGGGCCGGTTCGCGCCGAAGTTCCTCCTGGAGCGCGGGATCGGCGGCGAGCATGCGCGCGGCGTTGGCGACCAGACCGGCGGTGGATTCGCCGCCCGCGCCCACCAACTGCGTCAGCACCAGGACCGCGACGGTATCGGTGACCTCGCCGGTGGCGCACGCGCGCGCCAGCACGCCGAGTAGATCGTCGCCCGGATCGGCCTCGGCGGCTTTGAATTTCGTGTACAGATACCCGGTCAGCTCGGCGGCCGCGCCCACCGAGCGGCCGAAACCGTCGGCGTCCACCACCCCGCCCAGCATCTCGGTGCTGTCGTAGGCCCACCGAAGCAGCTGCGGCACATCGGAATCGGGCAGCCCGATGATCTCGGCCACCAGCGCCAGCGGCAGCTGATCCGCCATGCCGGTGGCCCAGTCGATGCGCCCGTCCCGCAGCTCCCGCTCCCACAGCGTGTCGACCAGGGCGTGCACGGTGGGCGCGAGCCCGCGAATCCGCTTGGCCAGCAAGGGCTGTACGAGCTTGCGCTGTGCCAGGTGCGCCGGATCGTCGGCGGTGGCCAGCACGTGCACGGCCTGCCCACCGCCGTCCATGTCGAAGGTGACCGGCGGACCGTCCGGCTGCCGCAGCAGGACCCCGGTCAGGTTCGAGGAGAAGACCTCGGGCCGGCCCACCGCCTCGGTGACCAGATCCCACGAGGTCACCAGGTAGAAATCGGTGCCGGGCAGGCGATACACCGGGGACTGCTCGCGCAGCCGCCGGTACAGCGGGTTCGGGTCTTCGAGGTGGACGGGATCGAAGATGTCGATCGCGTCCGGTGAGATCAGCGTCATGGCCTGCCACTCCGGGTCGGGGAACCTGTCGTGGGCACACGGTTTCCCGGCGTGGACGGGGTGTCAACCGGCGTCTCGACGTGAGAATCCGAGACCCACGCGGCCGAGTTCCGGCGGGCAGGCGAGCGCTGAGTCAGCGCCGGTCGAACGGCATTTCCGAGTCGAGACAAATCATGTGATTTGTCTCGACTCGAGACGAACCCCTCGCCTCAGGCACACTTGTTGTCGCGCACGCACGCGAGCAGCAACAGCGTCACATCCGCCTTGGGCGGCGCCGTCCCGCGCGGCTGCGCCGCCAGCGGAATGCGGGCGAAGTCGGCGGCATTGGGCGCGCCGAGCTGGGTGGCCGAGCGGAACCCGTACCGCTGCCACGCGATCCGCTGGATCTCGGGATCCTGCAGCGCGGTGATCAACTGCTGCGCCTCGGGCGTGAGCGCCAGCACCGGATTGCTGTTGAACAGCGTCGGATCCGGATACAGCATGCGCGTGCCCGCCAGCAGCGCGTCGGTGGCGGCGGGATTGTCGCGGTAGGCGGCCAGCTGCTGCAGCACCTGGTTCTCGTACCCGGCGTACAGCATTGCCGCGCCCTGGATCAGCCACTCCCGGAAGCCGCCGGTGGAGGTGTCCGATTGCAGACCCTGCGCGTCGTAGAGTCCGCGCACCGTGGGCAGACCGGCCTTGGCCTCCGCGACCGTGGGCGGCTGGAACACGTCCCCCGAGGCGATGACCGTCAATTCCAGCTGCAGGAGACTGAATCCGGAGTTGGAGGTCGCGGGATCGGTGCTGGTGATCCGGATCGGCCCGGCGAGGTTCTGCGCGGCCAGCGCCTCCCATTTCTGCTTGGGCAGCACGTAGTCCAGCAGCAGTCGCTTGAGATCGACTATGTGGTAGGCGTTCTCGCGCTGGGCGACGATGCCGGCCTTGATCAGCGCGTCGGTGGCAGCCGGTCCGGCGTAGATGACCTCGGGCGTCTCCAGCACCGATTCGGCCCGGTACCCGGGAAAGTCGTCGGTGTCGTGCGTCGCCTCGAACACGCTGCGCGCGCTGGCCGAGGACGGCCACAGACACCCCACGCCCTGACTCTTCAACTGCGCGGTGGGCAACTGGACCAGATCGTACGACCCGCGCTGATCGAACTTCACCTCCAGCCGATAGTCCTCGCGCAGGATCGCCCGCACGTCGGCATCGGCCATGAGCGCGGACTTCTCCGAACCGCCCAGGCAGGTGAGGGTGGTGACCGCGGCGGGGGTGGCCTGCGAGCCGCGGATGACCACGACGCCGACGACGATCACCACGACGGCGAACACGGCGGCCAGCAGGACGGGTAGCCGGGACTTGTTCATCGGTCCTCGCTCGGGGGAAGCACTGGGGGATAGCTCAATTCCAGTCGGGCCAGATCGGTGAAGAAGGACTCCAGATCCGGATCGCCGATCTGTTCGGCGGTATGGGCGGCGAAGTGTTCGAACCCGCGCAGCACCTCGCGACTGCGCGCGAGCAGCCGGTCGGCGTCGCGGAAACGCGCCGGATGCTCCTGCATCTCGAGATACCGGTCGAGCACCGACTCGACCGTCGTCAACCCGGTGCGCAGGGCGTCGCGGAGCGCCGGAAGGCGCGATGGATCAACACTTTCGGTGCGCTCGACGAGCGCGGGAATGATCTCGCAGGCCCGCAGTAGCGCGGCCCGGGTCTCCGGATCGGCGACCCGGCCGGCCCGCGCCGCGACGCGCAGGGTGCCCTCGCGTACCGCGCGGGTCAGCGCGCCCTGCCGGGCGCGCTCGGACAGCGCCTGCCCGGCGAGCGCGGTGAGAACCGCCGCCCCCGCCGCGACACAGGCCGCGCCCACCGCGGAGCCCAGTACCGCGTACAGCCCGAGAAAGGACAGGACCAGGACGGCCAGGGTGGTGATCAGGACGGAATTGCTCGGCAACCGCGCTCCTACCGGTAACCCACGGCCTGGCGCAGGGCCGCGACCATATTGTCGGAACTGAAGTAGGAGCCGCCCGTGCGCGCCGCGATCTCGTTGAGCGCCTTGGTGTTCACAGCGCTGCCGAACCCGATGGTCACCACCGGCACCCCGCTGCGGGTGATGGCCTCGAGCCCGCCGCCCTCGGTGTCGGTGCCGTCGGTCATGAGGATGACCAGGCGTTTGCGCGCGGGATCGGGCGGGCCCTCGAACTCGGTGGCCGCGGCCGCCAGGCAGCGGTAGATCCCGGTGCCGCCGTTGGGCTTTCGATCGCGCACGACGCCGCGCAGGGTCTGCAGCGCGGACGCGGAGTTGCCGGCGGTCCACGGCGCGGAGGCGGGGACGCTGTCGAAGACCAGTACCGCGGTGCGGTCCTGCGGACCGGTCTGCACCAGGTACTTCTTGGATTCCACCGGATCGAACAGCAGGTCCGCGGCCTGCTGCACCCCGTCCCAGCCGCCGTTGGAGCTCATGCTCCCGGAGGCGTCGATGCAGTAGACCAGATCGGTCGGCGCGCGGTAGGAGGTCTGGTAGTTGTCCAGCGCCGCTTCGATGACCGGCGCGGCCGGATAGGTGATGGGTTGATCGGTCAGCGTGGCGCGGATGCCCTGGTCCGGGTTGAACACCGCGCGCGGCGCGTCCGGCAGCGAGAGCCCGATGCTGGTGATGGGCCGCCGCCCCAGCTCGGTCAGACGCCGTTGCGTATCCGCGGTGAGCAGGAAGTCCTGCAGCTTCTGGAAGTTGGCGAGCTTCGCGGGATTGTCCCCGTGCGGCAGGAAGCCCAGCGGCGCGTCCGAGATGGCCAGCACCCCGCGCGGGTACACCACGTGCAGCGGCTCCTGTCCCGCGGCGACCAGTGCTTTGTTGCGCTCGATCACCAGGTCCTCGTAGGTGAACAGCGTCTTGCACTGCGGCGAGGCCAGGCATTCGTCCATGAGCAGCCCCGTGGATGGCGGGGTGCGCGCGAAAGCCCGTGCGAACCGGGTGATTCCGGCCCGCACGGGTTCGGAGTTCAGCTGATCCGCGGTGAGCGCGACCCCGGGCCCGTTGCCCGCGAAGTGATTCAGGAACCCCAGCAGGACCGTCGCGCCGGAATTGGACTGGGTCGGATTGGTCATCCACGCCGTGGTGCGCTTGGCCTCCACCGCCGTGAGGATCTCCTCGATGCCGACATCGCGGCCCAGGAAGCCGAGCCGCTCCAGTTCGCTCTCGCGCCCCGCGAAGACCAGCGGTGTGCTGAACATCGGCTGGACCCGCTGCAGCCGGTGCGCGGTGTCGCCGAGCTGCTGGAAAACGCTGCTGGCGAACCAGAATCCGTCGTAGGGCGCGTCCCCGGTCTGCAGCAGCCGGGCCTGATCCACCGAGCCCATCGCGGTCATGGTGCAGGTCAGCCCCTGATCCCGGCACCACGGCTGCACGATGGAGGCGAACACCGCGTCGTGCTCGGAGCCCGCGACGATGTTCAGTACATCGGCCGCGTCGTCGTATCCGGCCGCCGGGTCCTTCCCCGGTTCCGAGCCCGTGCATCCCGCCGCCAGGACGCAGAGCGCGATCAGTGCTGTGACAAGTAGTTTCGTGCGCCGTGCGGCCACCCGTGCCACCTTCCCCTCTGTGCCGAGAGCCTAAACACGGCCAGACGTGGGGAAGGTGAACTGCCGGTGAGCGGCGGGCGAAATCAGTTGTGCGGGAGGCGAACCAGCATCTTGCCGGTGTTCACGCCGTTCATCATGGCGGTGAACGCGTCCAGGGCCTGCTCGATGCCCTCGAACACGGTCTCCTCGGTGCGCAGCGACCCGTCGGCGAGCCAGCCCCCGGCCTTGGCGAACCACTCCGGAACCTGGTGCATGTGATCACTGACATTCATGCCGCGCAGGGTGATCCGCTTGCCGATGGCCAGCGGCAGGTGGCTTGGGCCGGGCGCGAGTTCGGTGTCGTTGTACACCGAGATGGCCCCGCACAGCGCGATCCGGCCGTACCGGTTCATGGCCACCAGCGCCGCGTCCAGGTGATCCCCGCCGACGTTGTCGAAGTACACGTCGATCCCGCCGGGCGCGGCCGCGGCCAGCTGCCCCGGCAGATCGCCCGCGCGATAGTCGATGGCGGCGTCGAAGCCGAAGTCGCGCACCAGGCGTGCGGCCTTGTCCGGTCCGCCCGCGGAGCCGATGACCTTGGCCGCGCCGAGCTGCCTGGCGACCTGCCCGGCGACGGATCCGACCGCGCCCGCGGCCCCGGAGATGAACACCACGTCGCCCGCACGGACGGGCGCGACCTCGGTCAGCCCCGCGTAGGCGGTCAGGCCGGTGGTGCCGAGCAGGCCCAGATACGCCTGTGCCGGAGCGACTTCGGTGGAGACGACCTGGACGGCGCTCGCATCGAGCAGCGCGTACTCCCGCCAGCCCGCGAAATGCGAGACCGTGGCGCCGATCTCGATGCCGTCGGCGGCCGAGGCCAGCACCGTACCCACCGCGCCGCCGGTCATGGCCTCGTCGAGAACGAAAGGCGGAATATAGGATTCGACATCGTTCATCCGGCCGCGCATGTACGGGTCCACCGACAGCCAGTCGTTGCGCACCAGCACCTGGCCCGGTGCGGGATCAGGCAGGTCGACGGTGGCGAGTTCGAAGTCCGAGGGCTTCGGCTCACCGAACGGGCGGGCGATCAGACGCCATTCGCGGCCGGCGACGGTCATGAGTGTTCTCCTTCTGGGTGTTTCGTGAACGCGCCGTGCAGGACGGCGGAGGCGGCGCGGGGACCAGATCGGTGCGGCGCGCGGTGAGCAGGCCGATGGTGGTGGCCAGCAGTATGTGTGCGGTGTCGGCGGGATCGGGCACCCGCTCCGCGGTGAGCACGGCGGTGAGGATCCCGTGCAGGTCTTCGGTGAAACGGCGGCAGATGTCGCCGTTGAGGCGCGCCTGTTCGTCGAGAAGTTCGGCGGCGTGCGGTGATTCGGCGAACGGGCCGGAGGTCAGTTCCACCTTGGCGGCCAGGATCCCGCGGACCCGTTCCGCCAGTGGGGCATTCGCGTTCGCGGCCGTGCGGGCGTGCTCGAGCGCGGTGCCGTGCAGCCGCTCGGTGAGCCGCCGCACGGCGTCGTCCTTGCCGCGGACGTACTGGTAGACCGCGGACCTGGACACGCCCGTCTCGGCGGCGATGTCGTCCATGGTGGTCCGGCGCACCCCGTAGCGCAGCAGGCAGCGCTGGGTGGCGTCGAGTACGTCCGCGGTCCGGTCGGCCATCGAACTCAGAGGACCTTCAGCAACTCCGCCGCCAGCGGGGCGGAGGACGCCGGGTTCTGCCCGGTGTACAGGTTTCGGTCCACCTCGATGTGCGGGGCCCACGGCTCGCCCTCGCGATAGTCGACGCCGAGGGCGATCAGCCGGTCCTGCAGCAACCACGGGGCCTTGTCGGCCAGCCCGGCCTGGGTCTCCTCGGCATTGGAGAAGGCGGCGACGCGGTATCCGGCGAACGGTGACCTGCCGTCGGCGTCGGCGGTGGCCAGCAGCGCGGCGGGCGCGTGGCACACCACCCCGAGGGGTTTGCCCGAGGCGAGCGCGGCGGTGAGCAGCCGTCCGGAGTCGGCGTTCACCGCGAGGTCTTCCATCGGTCCGTGCCCGCCCGGGTAGTAGACCGCGTCGTAGTCCTCGAGCCGGACGCCTGCCAGGTCGACGGGCCGGGTCAGCTCCACGGCAGCGCGCAGCGTCTCGGCGATCTTCTCGGCCCCGGCCGGGCCGCCGTTGGCGTCGGGGGCGAGGCTGCCGCGATCCACGGTCGGCACGACCGCGCCGGGGGTGGCGACCACGATCTCGTGCCCGGCCGCGCGCTGCGCCTCGTAGGGTGCCGCGAACTCCTCGGCCCAGTAGCCGGTCGGGTGTTTCGTGCCGTCGTTCAGCGTCCAATGATCGACGCCGGTCATGACGAAAAGGACCCTGGCCATGAATTCTCCTCGAATGGGAACGGTCTGGCGGATGGATGACCTGACGTTTCGTACGTGATGTGTCAGGTCGTCGTGGGACCCACGCTAGGCATTCACGCATCGACTGACCAATAGACTCGCCTATATGAGACATAGGCAGACCGATGGCTCGGTGGATCTCGCGCAGCTGCGGACCTTCCTGGCGGTCTACCGGGCGGGATCCATCACCGCCGGGGCCGCGCAGGTCGGGCTGTCCCAGCCGACGGTGACCACCCAGCTGCAGGCCCTGGAGCGCGGTATCGGCCGGCCGCTGTTCGAACGCCTGCCGCGCGGGGTCACCCCGACCGCGGCCGCGCACGATCTCGCCGTGCGGGTGGCCGATCCCCTCGACGCGCTCGAGGTCGTGGTGGGGGACGCGCCCGCCGAGAGCGCCGCCGAACCGCCCGTGCTGCTGGGCGGTCCGGCCGAACTGCTCGCCGCGCTGGTGCTGCCCGCGCTCGCCCCGCAGGTCGCCGCGGGTGTGCGCCTCACCGTCGTCACGGGTCTGGCCGACGACCTGCTGGCCGATCTGCGGGTGGGCACCCTCGATCTGGTGCTGTCCACGATTCGCCCGCGCGGGCGCACCCTGCTCGCCGACCCCCTCGCGGACGAGGAATTCGTTCTGGTCGCCGCCCCGGCGGTGGCGGCGGGCATCGATCCGGAGCGGTTGCGCGCCAACGACTTCACCGGTGTCCCGCTGATCAGCTACGCCGCGGATCTGCCGATCCTGCGCCGATACTGGCGGCACGTGTTCGGCACCCGGCTGGAAGCCGAAGCGGCCCTTGTCATTCCGGATCTGCGCGCGGTGCTGTCGGCGGTGGTGGCCGGCGCCGGGATCTCGGTGCTGCCGCGCTACCTGTGCTCGCGCGAGCTCGCCGCGGGGACCGTGACGCTGCTGCTGGACCCCGCGGATTCCCCGATCAACACCGTCTATCTGGCCCGCCGAGCTGGGGGACCGGTGCGCCCGCACGTCGAGCGGATCGGCGCCCGATTGCTGGAGGCGGCGGGGGTATGGCGGGCCTGCGTGGATTGACCGGGAACCGAGCCCGCCGAATTCGGACATTCCTACCAACTGGTAGCCCGGCATTGCATTTATGCTGACCGGCTAGGCGGAAGATTCGGCTCCGCCTGTGCGGCTCGGAGATTAGAGGAACAGCGATGTCATCGGGATACCATCGGCCCGACGCGGACCAGTGGTCGCCGGACACCGACCGGTGGACGCAGGACACCGACGTGTTCGAGCCGGTCCGCGACGCCCAGCGGCCGATGCGCGATGGCTATGGCGCGGACCGCGACGCATACGGCGCGGATTCCGAGGGCTACGGCTACGGCGCACCCGGTGACGGCTACGACCGCGATCCCGGCGACTACGGCGCGGACCGCGGCGACGCGGCCCCCGGGTCGCCGCGCGGACGACGGCAGCCGCCCCGCAAGCGTTCCACCGCCGAGCTCGCCGGGCTGGGCGCGCTGGGGGTCGTCGTCCTGGTGCTGCTGGCCGTCGGAACCTTCCTGACCACACGGCATTTCATGGGTTCGGACGACGCCGCGCCCACTGCGGCCCCGACCGAGACCGCGGCCACCACCGCGCCGCCGGTCACCACCACGAGCAAGTCCAACCCGCCGGCCGCCGGCGCCGCGCTGTCGACCGTGATCACCTGGGTGAAGGCGGGCACCGCCGTCGACGCCGCGGACTTCCACACCGCGACCACCACCGAGGGCGTCACCAGCGATCTCGGTTCGGCCATCGCGTTCGCCAGCCCCAGCGGCAAACTCCGCTGCATGACCCCGAAGCGGGCCAATCCCAATCAGCAGGGGCTGACCTGCCTCGCCGATCTCGACAACCCGCCCGAGCGCCCCGCCAAGGCCCAGGGCAACTGGGTGGGGAACTGGATCGACTATCCGGGCGCGACCCTCGGGGTCGGGCGCATGCAGGGTGATCCGGGACAGTTCCTGCTCGGTGACGGACCCACCCTGGCCTACGGCAGCCGCATCACCTTCGACGGGTACGACTGCCGCATGGACGAGGCGGGCCTGTTCTGCGTCAGCGAAGCCGCCGAGACAGCCGTGCGATTGAGCTCGTCGGGCCCGGTCGGCTACGGCTGCCTGTCCGAGTACACCTCGAAGGAGTACGGCCTCTGGTACTCCTGCGAGGCGCCGCTGCCCACGACCACCAGCGCGACCAAATCCACCACCCCGCAGCCGACCACCACCCGTCCCGGTCAGCGTCCCGGCTCCGCGGTGGCGGGCCAGCGGTGCAGCCAGTACGGGCAGCGGTCGACCGGCGCGGACGGCTCCGGCCTCATGTGCGACACCGCACCGGACGGCCTGCGCTGGTTCGTGGAGTAGCCGCTACTTGCCGATCAGCCCGAATTCGGTGAGCAGTTCCCCGATCTCGGTGCCGTCCAGCCGTTTCATCAGCCGCTTGCGCAGAATCTGCGGGCCCGGCAGATCGATGGCCTCGCCGTCGCGCAACCGGCTGGTGGCCGCCAGCAGCGAACGGATGTCGTAGGTGGAGCCGAAGACCTCCGGTACGCCGCGTTCGATGTCGAGCAGCTGATACGCGGCCTCCATCCCGGTGCGCACCGAGTACTCGGTGGTGAAGATGCAGTCGCGGGTGGTCTCGGCGAACTGGCCGATGAAGGCGAAGTTCACCGCGCCCTCGGGCACCACCTGCGGCCGGTCACCGGCGGTGCGCGGCATGAAGAACGCCGTCACGTACGGCATCATGACCGGCACGCACTTGGCGGCGTTCGCGGCGAGTTCGGGAATGTCCTCGACCGGAACTCCCAGGTGGTACAGCCATTCCTGGGTGATCTCCTCGCCCGTGCACTCCTGCATCGACTTCTTGACGTAGTCGCCCGGGGTGTCCACGAACAGCGCGTACACCCACACCACGATCTGATCGGCGGGCTGCTGCTTGAAGTGCGGCTGGCGGTTCACCGTCCAGCTCATCAGCCAGCTCGAATCCTTCACCGTCACGATGCCGCCGGTGACGACCTTGCCGCTGAAGGGATCTCGCTTGCAGATCTTCTGAATGTATTCGGGGATACGCTGATCCAGCGTTGTCACCGTCGCCGATTCCCACTTGGTCTTGGCGATGTCACCGGCGAAGACCTCGGGCCGCCCGAACGCCGGATCCTTGGCGGCGATGGTGCGCCACAGATCCCAGGCCGGGGCCGGGCCTTCGTTCAGCTTCGCCGGGGTGTGCTGATCGCCCTCGTCGGAGTTCTCGGTGAGCGAGCCGATCGTCATGAACAGCAGGTCGTCCGCGCCCAGGTCCACCCCGCCCGGCCCGCCGTCGGACTCCCAGCGAATCCGCTTGGCCTGCTTGCGCGTTGCCGTGATCTCGAAGTCCACGTCGGTCACCGTGGTGTCGAACCGGAACGTCACGCCCTGATCGAGCAGCCAGCGATACAGCGGCAGCACGAGCGATTCGTACTGGTTGTACTTGGTGAACTTGAGCGCGGAGAAGTCCGGCAGCCCGCCGATGTGGTGGATGAAGCGGTGCAGGTACAGCTTCATCTCCAGCGCGCTGTGCCATTCCTCGAAGGCGAACATGGTGCGCCAGTACATCCAGAAGTTGCTCTCGAAGAAGTCCTTCGAGAACACTTCGTCGATCCGCTTGTTCTCCATCTCCTCGCGGGTGGCCAGGAAGACCTTGATGATGTCCTTCTGCGCCTTCTCGTTCAGGGTGAACAGGCCGTCGGTGTGCGCGTCCTGCCCGCGGTTCAGGGTGGCGCGCTGCAGCGAGAAGTTCGGGTCGTCCTTGTTGAGCCAATAGAATTCGTCCAGCACGCTGGCGTCGTCGACCTCCAGGGACGGGATCGAGCGGAACAGATCCCACAGACACTCGAAGTGGTTCTCCATCTCGCGCCCGCCGCGAATCACGAAGCCCTTCTTCGGTTCCTTGATGCCGTCGAGCGCGCCGCCGGGGAGCTTCAGCTCCTCGAGGATCGTGATCCTGTTGCCGGGCAACCGCCCGTCGCGGATCAGGAAGGCCGCGCCCGAGAGCGAGGCCAGCCCGGAACCCACGAACCATGCCGACTTGTCCTCGACCCCCGCGGGTTTGCGGGGCCGTGCGAACGCTTCGTAGTTGCCATTGCTGTAATACATCCGGCTCCTTCTCGAATCGGTTCGAACATGGTGTGCGGGAAGAGATTCGCGCGATCCCGGCGCGCTACGCGGAGTAGGTGTAGAAGCCCTCCCCGCTGGCGATGCCGAGCTTGCCCTTGTCGATGTAGTTGCTCTTCAGCCAGGCGGCGAGCTGCTTGCCGTTCGGGTCGTCGCTGTTGACCAGGATGTTGTAGGGGGTGGTGAGACCGATGACGTCGAGAATCCGGAACGGGCCCATGGGCGCGCCGGTCGCGATCGTCCACGTCTTGTCCACCGCCTCGGGATCGGCGTAGCCACCCGCGCTCAGCGCCATGGCCGAGTTGAGCAGCGGCACCAGCAGCGAGTTGAGGACGTAACCCGCCTTCTCCTTGTGTATTTCGATGGGCACCATGCCGATCGCGGACGCGAAGTCGACGACCGCCTGGTACACCTTCGGATCGGTGGCGGGGGTGCCCATGACCTCGGCGGTGTTGAACTTCCACACCTGATTGGCGAAGTGCAGGGCCAGGAATCGATCCGGGCGGCCGGTGAACTCGACCATGTCGCTGGGCAGCAGTGTGGAGGAGTTGGTCGCGAAAATTGTTTTCTCCGGCGCGGATTCGCCGAGTTTGCGATACGTGTCCTGCTTGATGGACAGCACCTCGGGCACCGCCTCGATCACCAGGTCCGCGTCCCGGACCGCCTGTGCCAGATCCGAACTCAGCGTGATTCCGGCGGCTGTGCGCTCGGCCTTGCCGTCGCCGGCCCCGGCGACGTCGGTCGTGTAGGTCGCGGCGAGCTTGTCGAAACGCTCCTGTGCGGCCTTCAGCGCGTCATCGCTGATGTCGTACGCGGTGACCTCGAAACCGCTGAACGCGGTCTGGAAGGCGATCTGCGAACCCAGGACGCCGGTTCCCAGCACGGTGACCTTGCGAATATCGATGCTCATGCTCTCTCCTGTTCGGTGGTGAGTGCGGCGAAGAATCCGGTGACCAGCAGTGCGATCTGCGCACGCAGGTCCCGTAGGGGGTCGTGATCCGGATGGACGCCGGTGGCCGGCCGGGCCAGTGCCAGGTGCAGCACCGCGAAGATGCCGCGCCCGGTGAGCCGGGCCTGTTCGTCCACTCGCGGGCCGTCCAGGCCGCGGGCCCGCGCGTCGGCGGTGAGCCGCTGCGCGAACAGGGTCTCCGCGCGGGCCACCAGTTCCAGGCCCTGCTGCCGATACTTCTCGGCGGGCGACCCGAACAGCAGTTCGCGCTGGTAGATCACGGTGTTCTCGGCGCCGCGCCGGGCGGCCTCGGTGATCGGGCGGACCATGGCCAGCAGCGCGCGCACGGGATCGGTCTCGGCCCGCGCGGCCCGCTCGCCGCTGTCGAGCGCGGTGCGGAAATCCCGGTTGAACACCATCAGGAACAGCTCGCCCTTGGTGGCGGCGTACCGGAACAGCGTGCCCGCCGCGATATCGGCGCGATCGGAGATCTGCTGGGTGGTGACACTCGCGAACCCCTTCTCGGCAAACAGCGCGGCGGCGGCCTCGAAGATGCGGTCCTGCTTGTCCAGCATGCCGCGCGTACGTCGGTTGACCGGTGCCGAGGGAGTGTTTCCGGCCATCCGGCACCTCCGCTTCCGTAACCCGTAATGAGTGGACTCATCAGAGAGCGTACGCCTGGCTAACGAGTTCGCAACCCGCGCCGGGTCAGAAGCGCAGGACCGCGATGGCCGCGCGCGCGGCGGTGCTCGCGGGGAACAGGCTCTCGATCTGCTCGGGTTCGAGCATGTAGACCGCGCCCTTGTGCTCGAGCGTGCGCACGGTCGCGTACTCGGCCAGATCGATCACCGAAGTGCCCGGCTCGGAATGGGTTTCGACGGCGTCGGTCATCTCGTCGAAGCGACCCCACTCGGCCACGCCGTGGGTGACGAGCAGCGATTCCACCCGGCCCTGGAAGGCCGCGCGCACCACTTCGCCGATGGTGACGGCCACCCGGGTCGGCCCGTCGGCCAGCAGTTGCGCGGCGTGCTCGACAGCGGCGCGCTGGGCCGCCTCGAAGCGCGGGCGCACCACCTCGTAGGCCGCGGCGTGCAGTGCGGCGCCGGTCAGCGCGGCCGGGTTGGTGTCCACCGTGCCGGTGAAGAGCGGGCCCAGGGTGGTGCGCTTCTTGAACTGGCCGGCCAGTTCCGCGTCGGCCACCAGCACCAGCGGTATCGCCGCGTCGGCCAGATGGCGGTCGACGGCCGAGGTGACCTTGCCCGCCCATTCCTCGAGCGTGGTCTTGCGCCAGTCGGCGGGGGTGACGCCGTAGGCCTGGGTGCTGGCGCTGGTGCGGCCGCCGGTGTGCGGGCGGGCGGCGGGCGTGGCCTGTACCCGGTGCTGGCGGTCGTCGTCGAGGTTCTCGGTCGGACTGCCGGGTAGCCCGCCGTCGTAGTCCTCGGTCATGGCGAACTTCGAGGCCGAATACAGGTGTGCGCCTTCGGCGGTCATGGTGAGTACGGCGAATTCACCGTCGGCGGCGAGCAGCGGCAGCAGCGGCTTCACGTAGAAGTCGGCGCCGACGATCACCTGTTCGGTCAGCACCAGGGGGACCTGGTGGCGGTACTGGGTGCCGTCCGCGCCCAGGAACAGGGCCAGACCCTGATCCTGATGCCGCCAGAAGGGCACGTCCTCGATGAGCGCTTCGGCCGGTGCGAGCAGCTCGCGGGCCTCGGTCTTGCTCGCGCCCGCGGCCAGCAGCGCGGTATGGGCTTCGGTGAGCAGATTCCGGAAGCGGATCGGATCCTGCCGGGTCTGCGGCCCGCTCACGTGGGTGGGCATGAAAAGCGATACACCGCGCCCGGGCGCGGCTTTGATCAGGGTGGAAAGGTCGGACTGTGTGAACATCTGCCGTCCTTAGGTTGAGGTCGCCGGTCGTCCCAGGCGTTAGCCAGGGTAATGGCCAAGCCTGTCCCGGGGCAGGGGTCGACCGGATTGAGATGACCTTGTTCCTCAATGAAAACCCTGATCAGCCGGGTGTATCGGCGACCTTCTGTGAAGTAGCCAAGAAGTCGCGGAGAATTGCCGCGAGCCGGTCGGGGGTTTCCACGTTGGGGCTGTGCCCGGCCTCGTCGATGAGTTCGAAGCGCGCGCCCACCGCGGTGTAGCGATCGCGGGTGCGCTCCCAGTCGTACAGGCGGTCGTGGCGGCCGTGGACCACGAGCGCGGGCAGTTCGGTCATCTCCAGTTGCCGGTCCAGGGGATTGGCGGCCAGTGCCCTGCGGCGCACCGCGCTGACCTGGTGGTAGGCCCGCCACGACATGGCGCGATGGTCCCGGATCATCTGGTCGAGGCCGGGTACCGCGGCATCGAGGTCGAAACCCCGGGCGAAGCCCTCGGACAGCGCGCGCCGCAGGGCCGGCGCGGGCGCGAGATGCTGCACGAGCATGGCGATCGGCGGGAAGGCGAGCACCGGCGCGCCGGGCGTGACGGTGAGGTAGCTCAGGTCTGGGGCCTGATCCAGGATCACGACCTCGCTCACCCGCTCGGTCCGGGCGGCCACCGCGAGGGCGGCGTCCGCACCCCAGGAATGCCCGACCACCGCGACGTCCTCGATGTCCAGGGCGATGAGCAGGCCCGCGAGCATATCGCCCTGGCCGTCCTGATCGAAGCCGGAACTGCCTCCGGTGCAACCGAATCCGAGCAGATCCGGCCGGACGACGCGGTAGGTGTCGGTGAGCAGCGGGGTGAGCGCGTCCCACCAGTGCAGCGACCCCTCGAAGCCGTGCAGCAGCAGCACCGGCTTGCCGTCCTCGGGACCCTCCACGCGCACGTGCACCTCGTGGCCGAGGACCGGAATCAGCTCCCCGGTCCGTGCGCGCGACCTGGTTGCGCTCGACTTCATCGCCTTCACCCACCGAATGCTCGACCTGACAGAACCGCGGTCGATCCTCTCATTTCGGGCCGGCGGCCGACGGGGCGTGGTCACGTGCGCGACCGCGACCGCGCCCCCGGCCGAGATCAGACGGCCGCGCCCTCGGGTACCTGGTCGGCCAGTGCGACGATCTCGGCCAGCAGGTCGGCGGTGGTGAGCAGTTGCTGTTCGGTGTGCTCGGAGGTGATGAAGAAGCGGAGTCGTTCCTTGCCGAGGGGAACCGCGGGGGCCGAGATCGCCCCGGCGTAGACCCCGCGCTGCAGCAGCATGGCCGAGACGAAACCGGCGCGCATCTCCCCGGGGACGATGACCGGGATGATCGGAGTGCCCTGGGAGTCACCGAGATTCAGGCCGCGTTCGCGCAGCGCCGCATGGAACAGCTCGGCGTTGCGCCACAGCCGGCTGACCCGCTTGGGCTCGGAGTCCAGGACCTCGAGCCCGGCCAGGGCGGCGGCGATGGTGGAGGGCGCGGGGCCGCCGGTGAGCATGGCGACGCCGGGCGCGCTGGCCTTCATGGCGGCGATGAGGTCCGCGTCCCCGGCGATGAATCCGCCGCAGCTGCCCAGCGCCTTGGACAGGGTGCCCATCCAGATGTCGACCTCGGAGCCGAGCATGCCGTAGTGCTCGCGAATACCGTGGCCGCGCGCGCCGAAGACGCCGAACGAATGCGCCTCGTCGACCATGACCGCGCAGTCGAATTCCCGTGCGATGGCGGCGAGTTCGGCCACCCGGCCCACCGTGCCGTCCATGCTGTAGTGACCCTCGAGCACCACCAGCGCGCGATCGAAGCCCGAGCGTGACATGCGCAGCACCGCCCGCAGCGACTCGGGGTCGTTGTGCCGGAAGTTGATCCGGCGGCAGCCCGCCCACTGGGTGCCCGAGACCACGCTGCCGTGAATGAGCGTGTCGCAGATGGCGACATCGCCCTCACCGAGCAGGAATCCGATCACCCCGGCGTTGGTGAGGTAGCCGCTGGTGGTCACCATGGCGTCGCCGACGTCGTAGGTGTCCGCGAGCCGGCGCTCCAGCTCGCCGTAGAGCGGGATCTCGCCCGAGACGATGCGGCTGGCCGAGGCCGAGGCGCCGTACCGGTCCAGCGCGGCCTTGGCGGCCTGCACCACCCGCGGGTGGCTGGACAGGCCCAGGTAGTTGTAGGCGCTGAAGTTGATCAGCTCGCCCGCCGCCCCCTCGGCCCGGATGACGGTGTCGTTCGGGCTGGTTCGCGGCAGGAACACCGGGCTCGTCATGCCGGACTGCTCGGTCATGGACGCGATGATCGCCCGCTTGGCGACCGCCGCGGCGACCTCGGGATGGTCGGCGAACTGCCGCCCGGGGCCGCGCGGAGCCCGCGCGGGGGTGCCGGACGCGGCGGGCCGCGCCGCCGCCCCGGTGCGCACGGCGGGGCCGCTCGCGGGCCGGGCGCCCGGTCCTGGGCGCACACCACCCCCGACCGGAGTTCCGTTGCCCGCCAGCAGTTGCCGGGCCAGATCGCGAGCCGATGCGGTCATGCCTGCACCTCCGTGGTCGTCGTGGTGGCGGCGGCCGCGGGGCGGCCGTTCGTCTCGTGATCACTGCCGTCGGCGCCGGATTCGACCGTGCCGCTGCGGATTTCGGTGGAGCTCGTCGCTGCGGCCGGGGCCGATCCGTCGGCGGTCGGGGGCGCGGCGGTTTCGACATCGGAGCCGACCGGTTCCACGGCCTGCGTTCCCGTCGCGATCGGACTCGCGGCGGGGCCGTCGAGGGCGGCGGGAGCGGCCGGGACGCTCGTGCTCCCCGCGTCCGAACCCGTTTCCCCGACCAGGAATTCGGCCGCTCGCGCGCCGGCCTGCTCCAGGGTGAAGGTGCGGCCCATCTTGAGCGAGGTCAGGTCGATGCCCAGCGTCTTGCTCACCAGGGCGCCGAACTCGACGGCCATGAGCGAGTCCAGGCCCAGTTCGGGCACCGGGACGGTGAGATCGATCGAGTCGGCGTCCACGCCCATGACCGTCGCCAGTTGCTCGGCGAGCATGTGCGCCACCACATCCCCGCGCTTCTGCTCGTCCAGTGCCCGCAGCGCGGCGATCAGCTGCGAGTTCGCCGAATCGTCCTCGGCGGCCGCCGCGATCTGCGCCGCGACCCGGGCGAGCATGCTGAAGTGCGGTGCGGTCGAGGCGACCTTGCCCCAGTCGGTCGGGATGATGGCGACCTGGTGGTGCAGGCCGAGTTCCAGTGCCTTCTCCAGGAATTCGGTGCCCTCGTCCATGGTGATGGGGTCGAAGCCGGTGGCGATCAGATACCGCGTCACGGTCTCGTCGGCCTCGGCCATGCCGCCGCCGGACATGTGACCCCAGCCCACCGCCAGCGCGGTGCCGCCGTCGCGCACCACCACGTCGGCGATCGACTGCAGCGCGATATTGGCCGCGGTGTAGGCGTACTGCCCGACACCGGCGAAAATGGCGCTGCCGGAGGAGAACAGCACGAACATGTCGAGTTCGGCGCCGGTCGCGGCGAGCGCGGAGCGCAGCGCCTGCGCGCCCTCGATCTTGGGCCGGAACACCGACTCCAGGCTGGCGCGATCCATGATCGAGAGACGTTTGTCGTCGACGATGCCCGCGGTGTGGAAGACGCCGCGCAGCGGGTGCTCGGGGGAGTGGGCCCGCGCCACGACCGCGGTCATGGCCTCGACGTCGGTGACGTCGACCTTCTCCACCGTGACCCGCACGCCGGCGTGCTCCCACGCCGCCAGCTGATCCCGGCTCGCCGCGCTGGTCGCGCCGCCGCGCCCGAGCAGCGTCAGCCGCTGCGCGCCGCGCCCGACCAGCCAGCGCCCGATCGCCAGACCGAACGCGCCGAAGCCGCCGGTGACCAGGTATTCCGCGTCGGGATCCACCCGCACCGCCGGCACCTGCGGCCGGACGAGCGGCGCGGCGTGCTCGAGGCTGACCGCGATGCGGCCGATCTTGGTGGAGCGGGCGACGTCCTCGAAGGCCTTGGCCACGTCGTCGGTGTCGTAGACCTCGAACGGCAGCCGCCGGTAGGTCCCGTCCACCAGGTGGTGCTCGACTCGGTTCATCAGCGCCACGCTCTCGGCCCGGCGCATGCCGAGCATGCGGTCCAGGTCGAAGGAGTGGTACGAGATGTTCTTGTCGAACAACCGCAGATCGAGCACGCCGCCGGTGTAGATGTCGGCCTTGCCGATCTCCACGATGCGCCCGAACTCGGCCACCGCCTTGAAGTTCCGGCGCAGGATCTCGCCCGGCGCGGTGCTGATGACCACATCGGCTCCGCGCCCACCGGTGAGTCCGAGCACGTCGTCGGCGAAGTTCAGCGAGCGCGAGTCCAGGACGTGATCGGCGCCCTGCTCCAGCACGTAGGCGCGACGCTCGTCGGTGCTCGCGGTGCCGATGACCACCGCGCCGTGCAGCGCGGCGATCTGGACCGCGGCCGAGCCGACGCCGCCCGCCGCGCCGTGCACCAGCACCACGTCACCGGCGCGCACGCGGGCCAGTTCCAGCAGGGCGTGCTCGGCGGTGGCGAAGGAGACCAGGTTGGTGCTGAAGCCGGGCCGCGATTCGTCCGGGACCGCGGACATGAGATCGCGGGGCGCGGTGTGGAATCGGCTGATCATGCCCTTGGAGGACAGCATGACCCGGTCGCCGATCGCCAGATCGGTGACGTCCGCGCCGAGCCGGACCACGACCGCGTCGCCCTCCATGCCGGGCGTGGTGCCGAAGTAGGTGCCCGCGAGCTCCTCCGCGCCGAGTACGCCGAGCACCTTGAGCGGGTCCTTGTAGTTGAGGCCGACCGCCAGCATGCGGACCTCGACCTCGTTCGCCTCCGGCGCGCGCCGGTCGCACCCGCGCCAGCCCAGCCGGGACAGCACGCGGGACTTGGGCAGTTCCAGGGTGAAGTTGGCCTCCGGATCATGCAGCGGCACAGCCTGATCCAGCGCCTCGATCCGGCCCGGCAGCGAGGCGTCCACGACCGGGACCCAGCGCAGTCCGGTGCGCAGGAAGACCTCGTCGGTGTCGTCATAACCGAAGGCGCCGGGAATGGCGAGCTCGGCCGCCAATTCGGCGTCGCCGGTGTCGGATTCGATGTCGACCAGTCGCCAGCGCAGGCGCGGCTGCTCGTTCAGCAGCACGCGGCGGGCGCCGGCGAGCGCGGCGTGCGCCGGATCGGGCGCGGTGTCCTCGTCGGGGTGCGCGAAGGCGCGCTCGGTGACCAGGGTCAGGTGCAGCGAGCCGTCACCGGTCATGGTGATCTCGGTGCCGCGCCGTTCCAGCCAGGCTTCGAGGAAGCCCTCCAGCGCGACCGCGAGCCGCCGCAGCGTCCACAGGTTGTCCAGGTCCGCGAAGGTGTGCCCCGCCACCAGCACCACGTGCAGGCGTTCGATCGCCGCGTCGTCCAGGGCCGCCCACAGGCGTTCCAGCAGAGCGGTTTCCAGGTCGTCGCGCCGCGGGTCGCCGATGGCGAGCAGTTCCGCGTGCCGGGCGCCCGCCGCGATGCGGGCCGCCCGCTCGCCGGGTTCGGGGCCGAGTTCGACCACCAGCGTGTGCACCGCGTCCGCGCTCGGGAGGCCCGCGAGTTCCACCGGTTCCCGCATCTCCCAGCGGTCCTCGAAGAAGAAGTCCGTCATGCGCTGCAGCGCACCGCGTCCCGGCGCTATGGATCCGAACCGCATGCCGATGATCCGCATGATCACCTGCTGTTCGGGATCGAGCAGATCGATGTCGGCGACGGGCCCGTCGGTGGTGTCGAGCCGGGCCACCGCGGTCACCTCCGCGGGCAGGGCGCCGAAGACGCGCACCTCGTCCACGCCGACCGGCACCATGGCGCCGTCGTCCTTGCCGCCGGTGCCCGCCAGCAGCGCGGCCACGCTCTGCAGCGCGGCGTCGACCACGCAGGGGTGCGCGAGATGGCCGGAATCCTGGGCGATGGTGGCGTCCAGGGTGGCGAGCACGGTCGCGCCCGAGACCCGGACCGAGGTGGCGCGCTGGAACGCCGGGCCGTACTGCAGTCCGCGCGCGGCCAATCCGGCGTAGAAGGCGGCCGGATCGATGCCGTGCAGTTCGTCGACGTCGGGCAGGTCCACCTTGGTGGACTCGAACGCGCCCTCGACGAGCCGGCCGGTGGCGTGCACGGTCCACAGCGCGTCGGGGGTGGTGCGCGAGCGGATGACGAAGCGCCGGGTGGCCTCCTCGACCTTCAGCTCCATGGTGGGAACCGTGCCGTCGTCGATGATCAGCGGTGCGACGAAGCGCACCTGTTCCAGGGCGACGCGGGTGGATTCGGTGCGCACCGCGGCCGCGCTCAGGGCCGCGTCCAGGTAGGCCGCGCCGGGCAGGATGCGCGCGCCGCCGACCACGTGATCGGCCAGCCACTCCATCCCGCCGATGCCGAGCTGGACGCGCCAGGACGTGGTCGGATCGTCGCGGTTCGCGTCGCCGAGCATGGGGTATCCGCCGGGGGTGCCGTACTGCTGCTGCCGGAAGAACGGCAGTTCGGTGCGCAGGTGGGTGCGCTGCCACGGGTAGCGCGGCAGGTCGATGTGCGGGGTCACCAGGTTGGCGAACAGCGCGTCGATGGGCAGCACGCCCGCCGCGTACAGCCCGGCCAGGGTCTGGCGCACGCTGGTGGCGTCGTCCTGCTTGCGATTGAGCGTGGCCACGGTGGTGCCGGTCTCGCCCGCGCCGATCAGGATTTCGCGAATGTTCGCGCCCAGCACCGGATGCGGGCCCACCTCGACGAAGACCCGGTTGCCCGCGCCGATGAGTTCGGTGACGGCGTCGGCGAAGCGCACGGGTTGGCGCACGTTGGCGCACCAGTACTCGGCGTCCCAGTCGGCCCCGGTGACCTGTCGCCCGGTGACCGTGGACAGCAGCGGCAGCGTGGGCTCGGACACCGTGAGATCGGCGAGCACCGAACGCAGTTCGTCGAGGATCGGATCCATGAGGTAGCTGTGGTACGGCACCTCGACGTGCAGCGCCTTGGCGAAAACGCCCTGCGCGGTGAGGTTCTCGGCGATCTCGTCGAGGCGTTCACGCGCACCCGCGAGGGTGACGGCGCTGGGGCTGTTGACGGCCGCGATGTCCACCAGGTCGTCCCCGGCGATCAACTTCAGCGCGGCGGCCTGCGGCAGGCCGATGGCGAGCATGCCGCCGGAGCCGGCGGTGGTGGCCTGCAGGCGGGCGCGATGACAGCTCACCAGCAGGGCGTCACGCAGGGAGAGCATGCCGCTCACATAGGCCGCGGACACCTCGCCCACGCTGTGGCCCACCACCGCGGCGGGGTGGATGCCGTGCTCGGCCAGCAGCGCGAACAGCGCGACCTGGATCAGGAAGTTGGCGGGCTGGGCGATGGCGGTCTCGGTGACCCGGGACTCCTGCTCCGGCCGGCGCAGCTCCGCGAGGATGGACCAGCCGGCGATCTCGGTGAACACCGCGTCGATCCGTTCGGCCTCGGCGGCGAAAGTTCCTCCGGCAGCCAGCAATTCGCGTCCCATGCCCCACCACTGCGGGCCCATGCCGGTGAACACGAAGACCGGCTCGGCGACCTTGGACGCGATCACCTTGGTAGCGGACTTGCCGCCGCCGTTGGCGAATTCGACCAGGGCGGTGACCAATTCGGTGTCGTCGCCGAAGGGCAGCCCGGTGCGGAACTGGTGGTGCTGGCGGCGGGTCCAGGCAGCCTCGGCCAGCAGCGCCGGATCCGCGCCGTCGGCGATGAGTTCGGCGAAGCCGCGGGCCAGGTCGCGGGTGGCCTTGTCGGTGCGCGCCGAGAGCGGCAGCACGCCGAAGTGCCGGGGCGCGCGGCCGGCGTCCGCGGCCGGGACGTATTCCTGCAGGATGGCGTGCGCGTTGGTGCCGCCGTAGCCGAAACCGTTGACGGCCACCGTCATGCGCTCGACCTCGGGACCCACCGGCTCGGCCTCGAGCTGGAGCCGGATACCGAGTTCGTCGAACGGGATGTCGGGGTTGGGGGTGTCGAGCCAGCCCTGCGGGGCGATGGTGCGCTTGGAGATGGCCAGCGCGGACTTGATGACGCTGGCGATGCCCGAGGCGGCCTCGGTGTGCCCGAGCTGGGCCTTGACCGATCCCACGCCGACCGGCGTGGTGCGCCCGGGTACCCGGCCGTAGGCGTTGCCGATGGCGCGCAGCTCCAGCGGATCGCCGACCGGGGTGCCGGTGCCGTGCGCCTCCACGTAGGTGACCTCGTGCGGGGCGATCCCGGCGCGCGCCGACACGGTCTTGGCCAGCGCCTCCTGCAGGTCGGCATTGGGCACGGTGATGGCGGTGGTGCGCCCGTCCTGGTTGGAGCCGGTGGCCTTGATGACGGCGTAGACCCGGTCTCCGTCGCGTTCGGCGTCCGCGAGCTTCTTCAGCACGACCATGCCCGAGCCCTCGCCGCGCCCGTACCCGTCGGCGGCGGCGTCGAAGGGCTTGCTGCGGCCGTCGGCGGCCAGGAAGCCGCCCTTGCACATGGAGACGAAGGGCTCGGGCTGCATGAGCATGGTGACGCCGCCCGCCAGGGCGACGGTGCAGTCGCCGTTGAGCAGCGCCTGGCTTGCCAGGTGCAGGGCGACCAGCGAAGAGGAGCACGCGGTATCCACGGTCAGCGCGGGGCCGACCATGTTGAGCGCGAAGGCGATTCGGTTCGACAGCATGGTGTAGGACGCGCCCGCGGCGGTGTGCATGTCCACGTACGGCAGCGCGGCGGTGGTGTTGGAGACCGCGAGCTGATCGAGGGTGAACGCGCCCACGTAGACGCCGATGGGCGCGCCCGCGATGCGACCCGCGATGCCGGCGTCGTCCAGCGCCTCCCAGGCGACCTCCAGGATCAGGCGCTGCTGGGGATCCATGGCGGCGGCCTCGCGCGGCGAGATGCCGAAGAAGTCCGGATCGAAGGCCCAGGGATCGCCGGTCATGAAGGCCGCGCGCCGGGTGTACATGCGGCCCGGGGTGCGCTTGTCCGGGTCGTAGTAGCGCCGGTAGTCCCAGCGCTCGGCCGGGATCTCGGTGACACCGTCGCGCTTATCGATAATGAAGTCCCAGAACGCTTCTGGGGAATCGATACCGCCCGCGTATCGGCACCCGATTCCGACGATGGCAATATCAGACACGACGACTCCTCGGCAAATCAGATCGAAACTGGCATTCCCCCCGAGACGTGGGCCCGACCCCACGGTGTGTCTTTCCGCCGAACGGCGCGGTCAGCCGATGCCGACCGGAACCGGCGGCCGCAATACGAAATTCATCTCCGGGCCCCCGCGCCCGATCCTGGCCCTGCGGACGAACTCGAATCCGAAAGCCCGGTAGTAGTCGACATTCGCGTCCTTGCAAATGCCGCACACCGCCGCCTGTTCGCGGTCGGATTCGGCGGCGAGCCAGTGCACCAGCGCCCGGCCCACCCCGGAACGCTGTACCCGCGGCTCGCAGCCCAGATAGACGAGATAGTTGTGGGCCGTGGCCGGTGTGGTCTCGGCGATGGCCGCGTCCACATCCATTCCGCGCCCGGTCGCCCCGGCCATGGCCCACAACAGTTGTGGCCCGGAAATCGCTTCCCGCCACAGGGATTTGGCGTACCCGGCCGGGTACCAGAGCATCGCCCCGACGATCTCGCCGTCGATGGTGGCCACCGCCGCTCCGCCCGCGGGCAGGAAGCGGTGCCGGATCATGATGCGCAACATGCGGGGTGACCTGCGGTGCCGGTCGGCCGGGTTCGGAAAGACGTACTCCTCGATCGGGTCGTCGGTGGCGAATGCCCGCGAGATGATGCGCGCCATGTCGTCGATGTCGTGCTCGGTGGCACGGCGAAAAACCGGTGCGCCCAACTGATTCAAAGCCGTCCCTCTACCCTGTGCCGCCCACTGCCCGATAGCGCGGCGGGGCTGCCACGCGCGCTACGGACCGACCCGCCTCGAGATGCTACTGATCGGTAGTACTGGTCAGTAGGTTACACGCGCTCGATCACACCGGCAGTGGTAGTTGTTGTGGCATAAAACAATTCACGACGCTATTGCTCATCGGTTGGACATGGCCTAAAGTCGCGCGATCGAAAAGCATTGCGGTGCAATGTTGTTGGCTCAGACAGTGGGAATGCCGAGGTGTCCGCCGGGTTGCCGAGTCAACCATTGGGCTATTTGTCCGAATTTGCGCGAGCGGGAAAGCGCGCGCGATCCGACATTCCGGGACACCGCCCCGGATGAACCCCCGATGGCCGCCGGGCGACCGCGCGCGGACGATCGCATCGGCCTTCGGGGGTTGTCGCACGCATTCGATGCCGGTGATGTCACACTTGTCCATGCCGCGTCATCTATTGCTCGAGTTGATCACCATTCCGCTGTTCACCGGCGTCATCGGGTACATCACCAACTGGACCGGCATACTCATGCTCTTCGAGCCCATTCGCTTTCACGGTGTCCGGGTGCCGGGTCTGCGCTGGGTCTATCCGTACCTGCCGCGGCGCATCCAGGTACTGCCGCTGCTGTCGCACGACGGCCGCTTCGGCTGGCAGGGCATCGTGCCCTCGCGCGCGGAGAAGATGGCCAGCATCGCGGTCGACAAGGGCCTGTCCAAACTCGGCAGCATGGCGGACTTCTACCGTGAGCTCGACCCGGACAGCATCGCCGAACAGCTGGTCGATCTCATCCGGCCGCAGATCCCCGGCATCGTGCACCGCATCATGGTGCGGCGCAATCCCCAGCTCTGGTACAACCTGCCGGCCTCGGCGCGCGAGCTCATCTACCGCCGGGTCGCCGAACAGCTGCCGGTCAGCGCGCGCGACATCACCACCGGCATCGGTGAGCACATCGAGGAGCTCATCGACCCCAAATGGATGACCATCCGCCACCTCACCGCGCACCCCAGGCTGATCAACCGCATGTTCCGCGAGATCGCGGCCCGCGAGCTGCGCTTCATGCAGAACTTCGGTTTCTACTTCGGCTTCCCGATGGGTTTCCTGCTGGTGGGGATCCTGCACTTCTGGCCGTACTGGTGGGTGCTGCCGCTCGGCGGGGTCGTCATCGGCTACGTCGTGAACTGGGTCGGCATCACCATGATCTACGAGCCGCTGACCCCGCGCTGGTGGGTGCCGTGGCGCCAGGGCCTGATGCTGCGGCGGCGCAACGAGATCGCCGACGGCTACGCCGAGATCATTGCCGGCGAGGTCATGACGCCCCAGCGGATCGCGCACGAACTGCTGGCGGGCCCGCGCGCCGATCGGACGCTCTCGCTGCTGGAATCGGTGATGGGCGCCTCGGTCGACGAGGCCGCGGGCCAGGCGCTGCACGCGGTGCGCTTCTCCCTGGGCCGCGCGGGGTACGAGCGCATCAAATCCGACGTGACCCCGGAACTGCTGCAGCTGACCGAGACAGCGTTCGCCGATCCCGACTTCCTCTCGGCCCAGAGCGCCCGCGTGCGCGACTACGTCGCGGTGCAGATGCGGGAGCTGGACCGCAAGGACTTCGTGGAACTGCTGCGCTCGGCCACCCGCCAGGACGAGTGGCTGCTGTTCGTGCACGGCGCGGTTCTCGGCGTGGTGGGCGGATTCATCCACCTCGCCATATTCGGTGTGTGAGCGCCTATCTCGTGGAATTCGCCAGCTCGACCAGCCGGGCGCGCACCAGATCCGGTCGTTCGTCGACGATGAAATGCCCACAGCCCGAGACCGGTTCGAAGACGTAGTCGTCGGCCTGCGCGGTGTCCGAGGCGGCCATCGAATGGTGTACCGCCACATCGTCGACCCCGAACAGCGCCCGCACCGGAATGCCGATGCGGCGGCGCTCGGGGGTCTTGGTGGAGTTCGGGATCTCGTGCAGCCAGAAGGTGCGATAGGTGTCGGTGGCCGCGCGGGCGCACACCGGATCGCGGAAACGGTCCGAATAACTGCGCACCACATCGGGACTGACCGCGTCACGATCGGTCATCGCGCCCGCGATCAGGCGCTCGAGGAAGCGCGTGCGCTGCTGCAACGGCACCCCGACGGTCGCGATGAGCGGCTGGTACGCCAGGAACCGCCACACGTGGCGCAGCACCACCTGCGACGGCACCCACGGATGCGCCATGTTGAGCACCAGGAAGCCGCCGAAACGCTCCGGTGCGCGCAGCACCATGCGGTAGCCGATGAAGCCACCCCAATCGTGCCCGGCCAGCAGCACATCGCGCAGCCCCATGGCATCGAGCAGGGCGAGCAGGTCCGAGGCGACCTCCTCCTTGGCCCAGCGGTGCGGGGGCGGCCCCGACCAGCCGTACCCGGGCAGGTCGGGGACGATGATTCGCAGACCGGCGGGTGGATCCGCGAGTAGGTCCCGATAGGCGTAATGGTGCTGCGGCCACCCGTGCAGCAGCACCACCGGCCGGCCGTCGGCCGGCCCCGCCTCGGTCACATGGAACCGCACGCCGCGCGCCTCGACGAAACTGCGGCGCACCCCCGCGATGGCCGGGGGCTCGGACGAGCTGGCGGTGTAACCGGATTCGGACATGCTGTCACGATAGCCAGTGCGCGGGCCCCATCGTGACTATTGCGCGGGCTGGACCCGGCGTTGGTCCCACCGGCGGAGCGCCGGTTCGAGCCCGCGCGCCGCGATCGGGCCGAAGGCGGCCATCAACAGTACGTAAGTGGTGGCCAGAGCGGCGAATTCGCCCGGCGCGGCACCCGCCGCGACGGCCAGTCCCGCGATGACGATGGAGAATTCGCCGCGGGCCACCAAAGCCGATCCCGCCCGGGCGCGTCCATACCGGGAGGTCCCTACGCGCGCGGCCGCCCACCACCCCGTCGCGATCTTCGTCGCGGCGGTCAGCACCGCCAGCGCCACGGCCCAGCCCAGCACCGGCGGAATGCTGGCCGGATCGGTGCTCAGCCCGAACAGCACGAAGAACAGGGCCGCGAACAGATCCCGCAGCGGCTCCAGGATCTTGGTGGCGTTGTGCGCGGTGGAGTCGGAGACCGCGATGCCCAGCAGGAACGCCCCGACCGCGGCCGAGACCTGCAGTGCGGACGCCACTCCGGCGACCAGCAGGGCCGAACCGAGGATCTTCAGCAGGAAGATCTCGCGGTCGTCGCTGTCCACGATCATCGAGACGTAGCGGCCGTAGCGCAGCGCCACCACCAGTACGACGGTGACCGCCGTCAGGGCGATGCCGAGGGTTTTCAGGCCGGCCGCGAAACCGGCTCCGGCCAGGACCGCGGTCAGCACCGGCAGGTACGCGGCCATCACCAGGTCCTCGAAGACCAGGATCGACAGGATGGTCGGGGTCTCCCGATTGCCCAGCCGGCCCAGATCGTCCAGCACCTTGGCGACGATGCCGGAGGAGGAGATGTAGGTGACCCCGGCCATGGCGACCGCGCCGGTCAGGCCCCAGCCCAGCACGAGCGCGACCAACACCCCGGGTGTCGCGTTCAGTGCCAGGTCCAGGACGCCGGCGGCCCAGGATTGGCGCAGGCCGGTGACCAGTTCGCCGGCGGTGTACTCCAATCCGAGCAGGAGCAGCAGCAGGATCACGCCGATCTCGCTGGCCATGTGAATGAACTCGTCCGCCTGCGGCAGTTCGACCAATCCGCCGGTGCCGAACATCAATCCGCCGATGAGATACAGCGGAATGGGGGACAGTCCTATGCGGGCGGCCACGCGCCCGAGTAATCCGAGTCCGAAAAGCACCGCGCCCAGTTGAATCAACCCGAGGGCGGTGTCGTGTGCCACCATCGCCGCTTACCCGTCTGTTCGAATCAGCGCGGTGGGTGGGCAGGTGTGCGCGCCGCGCGGGAGGTCGGGGACCCGATCGGCGTAGCGCGGAGTGATGGATGAAAAGCCTTTGCGCACACCGATACTCGGCTGCGATTTCGCGTCTGTATTCACGCCCTACGATAACCCGACAAATCGGACAGTCTGTCCGGTACGGCGAATTCGGATGTGCGCGTGCGGCGGATCGCGGGTGCGAGATTGCGGCCGGTTGCGCCCGAACCGGGAGATCGCCGCACATAATCTGAGGCATGCCGAAGCCGTGTCTACTCCTGCAGTTGCGGCCCGAGACAGCGGCCGCGGACGACGAATACTTCGCGGTGCTGCGCAGTGCCCGGATGGATCCGGACGCGGTGGTGCGGGTGCAGATGGACCGCGATTTCCCAGCGCTGACGCTGGACGATTACTCCTCGGTCATCGTCGGCGGCGGGCCGAGCAACCTGAGTAATCCCGAACCCGAGAAATATGATTACCAGCGGCGATTCGAGCCTCCGCTGCGGGAACTGCTCGCCGAGATCGTGGCGCGGGATTTTCCCTATCTGGGCGCGTGCTACGGGCTCGGCATTCTGGCCGTGGTGCTGGGCGGGGAGGTCAGCACCGCGCGATTCGGTGAACAGGCGGGCGCGCAGACCATCGAATTGACCGCGGCGGCGCGGAAAGATCCGCTGCTGCATGATCTGCCCGAGCGATTCCGGGCCTTCGTCGGGCACAAGGAAGCCTGTCAGGCGGTGCCGCCGGGTGCGGTGCTACTCGCCGGATCCGTTGACTGCCCGGTCCAGATGATCCGGTACGGGGAGAATGTGTACGCCACCCAATTCCATCCCGAACTCGACGGCGACGGGCTCGCGGTGCGAATCGAAACCTACCGGCACGCGGGATATTTCGATCCGGCCGAGGCCGATTATCTGATCGCGCTCGGGCATCGGGAATCGGTGCCGGTACCCGCGGAGATCCTGCGGCGCTTCATCACGCGCTATCCCGCCGGCCGGTGAGCGGCCGGGGCGAGGGCTCGCGGCTGGCCGCTCCGATCCGGCCAGGGCCCTGTAGTTTCGAATCCGTGAGTGCGTGGTTGGGTCGCAAGTTTCATCGGGTCGGGCGTTTCGACAGGTCGGTCAGCGGAGCGGTGGCGCGAATTCCGCTGTCCGGGGCCGACAGCGGCATGCTGCACCTGACCCGCACGGCCGACAAGGGCGTGCTGTGGATGGCCGTCGCGGCGGCGCTGGCATCCAAGCAGGGCTCCACGCGCCGTGCCGCGCTGCGCGGGGTGATCTCGGTGGCCGGGGCCAGTTTCACCGTGAACCTGGTGCTGAAGAACATGTTCGCGCGGCGGCGGCCCGCGGCGGAGGAGTTGCCGATCGGCCGGCGGCTGATAGATCAGCCGACCTCGTCGTCGTTCCCGTCCGGGCACAGCGCCTCGGCCGCGGCGTTCGCGACCGCCGTCGCACTGGAGAGCCCGCGCACCGGCATGGTGATCGCGCCCATCGCGGCGGCCGTGGCCTATTCGCGGGTGCACACCGGCGTGCACTGGGCCTCGGACGTGTTCGTCGGCGCGGCGGTCGGTTCCGGCATCGCGCTGGCGACCCGGCTGTGGTGGCCGGTGCGCGAATCCGACGAGGCCGCAGCGCATCTGGTGCGCGAGGCGCCCCGGCTGCCGGACGGCGCCGGTCTGATCGTGGTGGTCAACCCGGTGTCCGGTGATCCCGGATACGACCCGACCGCCGATGTCGCCGCGGCGCTGCCCGCGGCGACCGTGCTGCGCACCGAACCCGGGCTGGACTGTGTCGATCAGCTCGAAGAGGCGCTGGAGCAGGCGCTTTCGGGGCCGGAGAAGATCCTGGCGGTCGGCGCGGCCGGCGGCGACGGCACCATCGCCGCGGCGGCCACGGTGGCGCTGCGGCACGGGCTGGCGCTGGTCGTCATCCCGACCGGCACCCTCAACCACTTCGCGCGCGACCTCGGGGTCTACGACCTGCTCGAGGTCAGCGACGCCACCGGCGCGGGCGAGGCCGTCGCGGTCGACATCGCCTCGGTCGAACTGGAATCGGAATCCGGGACGCGCACCCACCACCTGATCAACACCGCGAGCCTGGGCGCCTACCCCGACCTGGTGCGCCTGCGCGAGAAGTGGCAGGGCCGCTGGGGCAAGTGGCCCGCGTTCGCTCTCGCCCTGGTGGTGATCCTGCGCCGCGCCAAGCCGATTCGCATTCGCTTCGAGGATCGCTGGCACGAGGTCTGGTTCGTCTTCGTCGGCAACGGCCCGTACCACCCGCACGGCGCGGTCCCGGCCTTCCGCGCCCGCCTGGACGCCAACCTCCTGGACGTGCGCTGGCTCCGCGCCGACGTCCGCTTCTCCCGCACCCGCGCCGTGATCGCCCTGTCCCTGGCCGCGATCGGCCGCAGCAAGGTCTACGGCGAACGCCAGGTCCCCGAGCTGACGATCCACCTCGACGCCCCCGAGGCCGTGGCCGCCGACGGCGAGGTGATCGGCGAGGCCGCGACCGTCCGCTTCTCGATGGCCGGCCAGGTGACCGCCTACCGCCGCAACGAGGACAATCCCCGCTGGGCGACCCGCCCCCGCCCCCACCACCGCGAGAACCCCCTGACTCGCGTGCGGGAGTTCTTCCAGCGCGACTGACCGGCTCCCGCATCGGTGCGACGTGGCGTCGTGAGTGTGGGAGTCGCCGGGTCGACTCGCGCGAATTGTGTTGCGGCAGTCGCCTTATCGGTCCACACCGTGGCTCGGGTTTCGCGGTGCGGTGCGGCGTGCCTTCGCCCGGTGCACTCGCCGCCGGTGGGTGGATGACCGGCCCGGCGAGCAATTTAATGCCGGGTGCGACGGTCGGCAGGTCGGTAGCGTGGCGGGGGTGAGTTCTTCGGGGAGTGAGCTGTTGGCGGCGGTGGCCGGGTTGTCGGCGCCCGCGCGGATGGCGGCGGTCGCGGGCGAGGCTCGGCGGTTGGTTGGGGTGGGGGAGCTGGACCCGTTGCTCGAATCGCTGTGGGCGGGGCAGCGATACGAGCGGCGTATCGCTGTACATATGGCGTTGTGCGGCGGGTCCGGGGGCTTCCTGCTGGATCGGGTGGATGATCCGGACCCGGAGTTCGCGGCGCGGGCTCTCATCGCCTCGATCCGGGTGGGGGTGGCGCCGGAGGTGGTGGTGCTGCGGCTGCCCGGGCTGTCGCGATGGGCTCGGACGGGGGTGTATCGCGCACTGCGGCGGGGTGATCGGACCGACGTGGCGGACGCGCTGCTGGGGCCGGTGCGTGAGCTGTACGGGGACGCCGAGGCCGCGCGGGTGCTCGTCTACTGCTCACCGGAGGTCGTCGCGGGGGCGCTGGACGAGCTGGCATACGCGGTGCCGAGCTGGAAAGTGCTGTCCGCCAAGCATATCGGCGTCGTCTTCGACCACGTCCGCGCGCGTGCCGAGAACGCCGGACCCGACGACTGGCGGGAACTGTGGCCGCGGGTGAGCGCACATCCGCGGGTGGCCGTCGAGCACGATGCGGCGGAACTGCTCGCGCTGGCGGCCCGGGCCGTCGCCTATGTTCCCATCGCTCAACTGAGTTCGGTGGCGGGGCTGCTGGCCCGGCGTGACCCCGCGTCCGTGTTCGCGCTGCTGTGCGACCCCAGCCGGCACGGCCGGGGCCTGGCGGGACCGGCGCTGTGGCGGGCCCTGCTCGCCCTGCCGGACGAGCGGCTGCGCGAGCTGTACCTCGCGGCCGCATCGCACGAGCGCGCCCGGTTCCTGCGCACCGTGCCGCCCGCGCGCCGGACCGCCGTCGCCGGTGCGCAGCTCACCCGGCCCGGCATCGCGCCGGGCGCGGTCGACACGGCGGAACTCGACCTGCTGCCGCGCACCGACCGCGCCGCGCTCGCCCGCGAACTGCTGGCGCGGCCCGGCGGCACCGAGGTGCCGGCCGTGGCCGATCGGCTGACCGCCCGGCTGCCCTGGCCGGAAGCCAAGCCCGTACTGCTCGAATCGATTCGACGGCCGACCGCCGACGAGCGCGCCGCCGCCTACCCGCTCCTGGTGATCGCGGCCGCGGGTAGCCGGGATCCGGACGCGGTCTGCGAGCTGCTCGAGGTGCTGCGCCGCCTGCGCAACGAACAGGATCCGGTGCGCCGCGCCGCCGTGCGCGCCGTCGCGGCGATTCCCCCGTCGCTGCTGGTCGTACGGGGGCTGCCCGCGTTGGAGCGACTGACCATGGACGCGCTCGACGCGCGCGACCGCTCGTACGAAACCTCTTCTGCCGTCCACGATCTGGCCCGCACGCTACTGATCCGTGGGGCGTATACCGGGGAGACCGAGTTCACGGCGGTCGCCCTGCGCCTGCTGGCGCGGCTCGCCGAACTGCTGATCACTTTCAACGTCCGCGGCCTGCACCACAATCTGCCGCGCGGCGCCGAACATCGCGTGTTCGAGGCCCTGCGCCCCCGGCTCGAGGCCGACGCAGACCGCGGAAACTTCTCGCTCACCCTGGATCTGGCGGACGGACTCGACACCCGCGGATACGCGATCCCGGGTTTGCGGACCCTGGTCACGCGGGCCTGCACGGCCCGCGACGACTCGGTCGTGCGCCGCGCGGTGCGGCTGGCACTGGACGATCCGGCGACCCGCGACACGCTCGTGGCCGAGCTGCTGCGCCGCGATCGCTCTCTCATCACGCTGTACCCGGTGCAGGATCTGCTGGCGCGGCGGCGCACCGATCTGCTGGACTCGCTCCTCACCGCCTCGGTGACGGGTCGCTTCGTACCGCCGGGCGTTCGCGTGGTCCCGATGTTCTGGAGCGGTTTCGAGCGTTGGACGCCCACCCAGGTCGAGCTGTACGCGAGCCTGCTCGAGGACTACGCGACCGACCCCAAAGTGTCGGCCGGCGAACACGCCAATGCCGTCGCGCGATTGGGCAGGCTGCCCGACAGTCTGGACCGGGTGCGGCCCTTCCTCGCGGCCGCCGACCTGTGGGTGGCCGAGGCCGCGCTCACCGCGGTGGGGCGCAGCGACGAACCCGAGCGGGCGATCGTGCTGCTCGGCGATTACGTGGACGGCGACCTCGCCCGGGTCACTGTCAGCGGGATCGCCTCCCGGGCCCGGTTCGTCGCTCCGGCGCGGCTGCCGGCGATGCTGGCGCCGCTGCTCGACTCGCCCAAGATCACAGCGAGCAAGGAGGGCATGCGGCTGCTCGCGGCCCTGCGCGCGCCCGGCGCCACGTCGATCATTCGCGAGCGCGCGACGCGCCCCGGCACACACCGCGACGTGCGCCGCGCCGCGGTGTTCGCCACCCGATTCCTGTTCGACGACGACGAAACCTGGCGGCTGCTCGCGGAACTGGCGACGGATCCGGAGGTCGCGGGCGCGATCCTCGAGATCTCCCCGGCGCACCTGCCGGTTCCCTCGCGCGGCCGCTTCGCGGACTTCATCCGGGAGCTGGCCGCGGCCCCCGATCGCCGGGTGGCCGAACCGGCCCTGAACGCGCTGGGAATCTGGTATCGCTGGCTGTCCCCGCGGGCCACCGATGTCCGGGTGGACCGCCTCGCCGATCTCACCGAGGTCGGTCTCTGGCCCACCGCCGCCCGCGCCCTGCTCACCGCCGCGTCCGGAACCGGCGACCCCGCCGCCCTGGTGGACGCCCTGCGGCGGTTGCTGGCACAGTCGAATGCCGTACTCCCGGACCGGGATCTGCCCGCGCGCCAGCGGATAGCCTTCGTCCTGGACCGGCTGACGCAGATCCTGCAACGGCACGAGCACGCCCGCCCGATCGGCCCCCGCGTCATCGCGCTGCTCACCCCGGATCCACTGTGGCACGAGCAGGTCATCGAACTCACCTTCGCCGGTCTGCGCTGGACCGAGGTCGAGGACACCGTCGCAGCCGTTCGGGCACTCGCGCCCGTGGCCACCGGTGCCCTGATCGGCTGCCCCGCGAGCTACGCGACGTGCCCGGTCACCGAACTACCGCCCGCCGCACCGGAATCCATCGCGACCGCGCTGGCCGCGGATCCGGACCCCGCCGTCGCCCTGACCGCCGTCACCCTGGTCGCCCAGTGCGGCAGGCGAATCGGCTGGTCCCCACCCTGGACCGGCCTGCTGGCCACCCTGCGCACCCACGCTGACCCCGACGTCCGGCGCGCCGCCCACGCCGTCTTCACCGCGCCGGAGTAGGCGGACCGGATCGCCTGCGACGACCGACGGCCCCGCTTCGGCCGAACCGCCGCGCCGATCGCGCGATCGCGCCTCGATCAACACCTTCGGCCGCGCCGAGACCCGGATCTCCGACCCGGTCGACGCCACCGGAGTCACTCCGAAGATCGAACCGGTCACCAGCGCCGAACCCGACAAGAGCCGCCGACGGCGTGCGGCAACCGTGCGTGCCCGATGCAGCGTCGGCTACCGGCCGTCGATCCCGTCGCGGCGGTGCTGCCTCAGCCGCGCGCGACGATGGGGGTACGTCGGGTCCAGAGGCCGGTCCCCGTACCCGGTCCGCTGCCGGTGTCACGCGAATCGGTATCGCGTCCGGAAGGCGTCGGCTCGCGGGCCCGCACCGACAGTCCCGGTGCCGGTCCCGCGACGGTCACCCGGCCACCTCCGGTATCGCCGCTAGCCGTTGCGACGGCGGCGGGCGGTGAGGATGCCGGTCAGCCAGCCCACGGCGAACATAACCAGCAGAACCAGCCACATGGGGGAGGTGATGGTCATCAGGAGGAACTCGATCGAGACCCGGGTCCGGTTCGCGGCGATGAAGATCACCGCGAGCACGGTCAGGACCAGGGCCAGCCACTGGGTGGGGGAGATGCGGGAGATCAGGGAGGGCTTTGCCGGGGTGGTCATGCGAACTCCTCGCGGACGATTCCGGATGGGTAGCTGATTATTCGCTACTATTCCGCACGCCGCGAGGAAATCGGACAACCCGGGCAGGTGAGTTCGGGGTGTTCAGCTGGGATCCAGGGCCCCGGCGTGGTAGCGCGTCGCCGCGTTCCAGAGGAAGAAACTGGGGATGCGCTGGGCCGCGGTGGCATCGACCTGGGCGCGGACCTGGGCATCGTTGTAGGTGAAGCCGAGGCTGAAGTCCTGGAGCCAGGGCACGATCTGCGTCCCGGTGCCGTCGAGCAGCCGATGGAAATCCTCCAGTGAGCGGAAGATGATGTCGTACGGCTGGGCGTTGGGATTGGCGACGTCGTATTCGCCGGGATTCCAGTGCGAGGGGTACAGCATGGGCGCGACGTAGTCCACGTGCTTACCCATCATCGGGATGTCCTGGGCGACCGCGTCCGGCCGGGTGGCGGCGATGCCGAACACGGCCGCGCTCTGGAACGCCCCTGCCGCGCGCACCGGGTCACGACTCTCGCGCAGGAACTCGGCGATGGACACCGTCGGCGGGTCGACCAGCCCGGGGAAGACCATGCTCGACAGCGACCCGTCGGGCCGGCGGATGTAGTCGTACATCACCTCGTCGAAGCCGAGTTTCGCCGCTTCCACCGCGAGATCGATGTTGTAGCGCCGCATCTCGGAGCTGGCGAAATTGGTGAAGGCGATCGCGCCGTAGTGACTGGAGTACGGCTGCCCGGACGGGCTCTGCACCACCCAGTCGCGCCGGCCCGAGTTCCACGCCCATTCGGCCATGGTCGGATCACGGAAGGCGACGATCCGGCCCACCACCCGCACGCCCATGTCGTGCAGCAGTTTCAGCGCGTCGGGGGCGTTGTAGATGGTGCTCGCGGCCCCGGACTCGCGGGCCAGGGGCACCTGGGAGTCGTAGCCGATGACGCCGTCCTCGTCCTTGATGTCGAGCTGGACGGTGTCGATGCGCCGCTCGCGCACCATGTTCAGCACGTCCTCACGCAGTGGTTCGTACGACCAGGCGTGCGCGGTGACGTGCACCGCCCGGATCCGCGGCACCACGGCCCGGGTGGTGATGGGCTGGGTCACGGTCTTGCCGTCGGAGTCGGTGGCGACCAGCGCGCCGCCGACCGGCAGTCCCGCGAGCGTGATCTCGAACGCGCCGTCCTCGGCCAGCGCAACCGGCTGTCCCGCCGCCGTGAGGCTCTCGGCGCCGACCGCCTTGCCGCGCAGGGTGATCGGCGCGCGATAGGACGACACCGTCTCGGGCTGGCTCACCTCGAGGGCGAGCGGCAGGGCCGCGGCCTCGGTGCGAGTGGCGCCCGATCTGGCCCACAGCACTCCGGCGACAACGACCGCCACGACAACCATCGCAACGACTACCGCCAGGCGGCGACGCCCGGTGGCCGGGACCCGCTTCAGCAACGCGCACACCAACTCTCACTCGAAATCTGCCCGAAGTTCCCCAAACTATCCGCTGCCGCGCGGGCTCGCGCGCGGGAATTCCGACTCTGGCCCGTAACGGATTGGCGGACATTAGAGTTCGGTGGATGGCCAGATTCGGGTTCGGTGCGGCCGGTGCCGCCGTCGTGGCGCTCATGATCATCACCACCGGCTGCGGAACCGCCGACCGGGCCGCCGTGGCGCCCGAGGCGGAGACCTCGGTCCTCGCCCCGCCGCCCCCGCCCGATCCCGCGGCCGTCGGCGCGAACGAGCTGGGCCTGGTGCCGATCCTCATGTACCACCAGATCACTCCCACGCCGGCCGGGGAGTACGACCAGACGCCCGAGAAGTTCCGGGCCGAACTGGATCGGCTGCTGCGCGAGAACTACCGTCCGATCACGGTGTCCCAGTACGTCTCCGGGGCGATCGACCTGCCCGCGGGCACGCACCCGGTGGTGCTGACCTTCGACGATTCCACCGCGAGTCAGATCTCCTTCACCGCCGACGGCGTTCCCGCGCCGGACACCGCCGTCGGAATCCTGGAGAAGTTCCGCGCCGAGCATCCGGAGTTCGCGCCCACCGCAACGTTTTTCGTGAACAACGAGGCGTTCTCCGGGGAGGCGCGCGCCCTGCCGTGGCTGGCCGCGCACGGCTACGAGATCGGCGCGCACACCGCGACGCACCCCAATCTGGCCCGGCTGGACAGTGCGGGGGTGCAGCGCGAGATGGTGGAGAACGTTCGCGCCGTCACCGCCGCGGTACCCGGCGCCCAGGTGCGCAGTCTGGCCCTGCCGCTGGGCATTTCCCCCGCCGACCGCGCCTTGGCCGCCGCGGGATCCTGGGACGGCCAGGCGTACGCCTTCGGCGCGGTCATGCTGGTGGGCGCCGAACCCGCCCCGTCGCCCTTCGGTTCGATCGATCCCACCGCGATTCCACGCATCCGCTCCGGCCGATCCCCGGTGCCCTTCGATTCCACGCACTGGCTGGATCGGCTCGCCGAGAACCCGGCCCAGCGCTACACCGCCGACGGCGATCCGGCTCGAATCTCGTTCCCTCGCGCCCTCGCCGCCGAACTGACCGCCCGCTGGACCGACCGCGCCACGGCGTACTGAGCGTCGAACCGACCGTTCGCCCGCCGAGCGTCGAGGTCGCCGATCCGGGCCGAGGCGTGAATCGGGCACTGCCCCAGACAAATTCCCTGCGCCGTGCGGGACGCCCGCCCGTCGGCCGAGCGGTAGTGCCCCGGCCTCGTGCTCTCGGTGTCCCAGCCACGCCGGGCTCCAGGGTCCCGCATGTCTTGTCCCCGACCGCAACCGCCAATCCGACAGGTGTGACAGGTCACGGTTGTGCATCGTTCGTGACGGGCGTTACTGTAGCGACTCGTCGGTAGGAACTGCGTCGTTCCTCACCGCGGGGAGGATGCACGATCGCATGATCAGAAATCGATTGGCGGCCAAGGTGGCGGCCGCGACGACCGCCGTGCTCACGGTGATCGCGGGCGCGGTGCTCGCCGCCGGGCCCGGACAGAGCACGCCGGACACCGACAGCCTCAATGCCCAGCTCACCGCCACTCATACCGGCCCGCAACAGTATCCGCGGGTCTTCATCGAGTGGGACGTCCCGATCACCATGAGCGACGGCACGGTGCTCAAGGCGAACGTCTACCACCCGGCGGACGTGAACGGGCAGCCGATCGCCGAGCCGACACCGACGATTCTGAATCTGACCCCCTACACCAAACTGCTCGGCAATATCGCCGACTCGGCACTGGCCGTCCCCGGACTGTCCGATCTGCTCATGCCGGTGCTGGCGAATCTCGACTTCTCGGCCTTCGGCCTGGGCGGACTGAGCGACCTCGGCAACGCTGTCTCAGGCGGCGCGGGCCGCACGTTCGCCGTGGACCGCCAGCTCATCCAGAGCGGCTACACCCAGGTCGTGGTGGATGTGCGCGGAACCGGCTTCTCGCAGGGTGTCTGGCAGGTCTTCGGCGACCGGGAGCAGCAGGACGGCGCCGAGGTCGTGGACTGGGCCGCGGCTCAGCCGTGGTCCAACGGCAAGGTCGGCATGAGCGGCATCTCCTACTCGGCGATCAACCAGATGCACACCGCCGAGCGCAAACCCGCCGCGCTGAAGGCCATCTTCCCGATCGTGCCCGGCAGCGATCTCATTCGTGACGTGGCCGCGCCCGGTGGCGCGCTGGGCATCGGCTTCATTCCGGAATGGCTGGCGGCGGTGAATGTCACCAAGCTGATGCCCGATCTTGTCGCCGTGCTGTCCGGCAAGTTCGACGGGGTCTGGCTCGCGGACCGGATCAAGGATCCGTTCACCTTCTTCAACGTCGTCATCGCCGCGCTGACCACCCCGAGCATCGATCAGATCCCGGACTACCTGAACGACATCCTCGACGACGAGAGCGCGCTGCGCCGTGCCTGGGTCGGCGATCCGTCGCAGATCGAGGTCCCGACCTTCATCTACGGCGGCTGGCACGACATCTTCACCTACTCCTCGGCACGGGCGTTCAACGAGATCAATGTGCCCGACAGCCAGAAGAAGCTGGTGATGGGCAATACCTACCACGTCACCACCGGCGCGGGCCTCGGCCGGCCGGGTGCGCCGCCCGCGCTCGATGTCCTGCAGCGCGCGTGGTTCGACAAGTGGCTCAAGGGGATCGACAACGGCATCGACGGCTACGACCAGGTCACCAGCTGGCAGCAGGGCGGCGGCTGGACCACGAGTTCGGCGTTCCCGCGCCCGGACGCCGACTACCGCCGGATGTATCTGAACGGCGCGCCGTCGGGTTCGGCGCCGGGCAGTCTGCGTGACGCGAGCCTGACGACCGCGCCCGGTGCGGCCGACCGGCTGACGGTCGCGCCCGGACTGACCACCGTGTGCTCGCGCGACACCGCGCACGGCACCGCCGGCATCGTGGCGGCCTTCGACATCTGCGCCGAGGACGCGCGGATCAGCGAGACGAACGCGCTGACCTTCACCACCGCCCCGGTGACGCAGCCGACGCAGATCTCGGGACCGATTGCGGTGCACCTGAATACGGTGCTCGACGCCACCGACGGCTACTGGACAGTGACGCTGAACGACGTCGCGCCCGACGGCCGCTCGCAGGTGTGGACCACCGGGCAGCTCACCGCGTCGCTGCGGGCGCTGGACGAGGGGAGGTCCACCCGCTCGGCCAACGGCGACTACACCTCGCCGTACCCGTATCTGACCCTGGACACGCGGCAACCGCTGGTGCCGGGCGAGGCCACGGCCATCGATCTGGGTCTGTTCGCCACGGACGGCGTCCTGCAGCCGGGCCATCGCCTGCGCATCGACGTCTTCGCCGGCAACTTCCCCAGCAGCATCCTGTTGCGCCCACTGCTGAACGAGAGCGAACTGCGGCCGCAGCACATCGAGTTGGATCCGGATCGGCCGAGCTGGGTGAACATCCCGGTGATCGGCGATCCCGGCTGGTGACGCCGGTCGGCAGGTGAACACCGCGGCGATGCCCGGACCGGATGGTCCGGGCATCGCCGTTTTCGTGCGCTGTGCGCGAGAACCATGCCCTTCACCTGGGGGTACTGCATCGGCGAGATTGTTCTAGTCGATACGACTAAAACAATGCTATGGTTGCCGCATGATCGAAGCGATGGTGCGAACCGACACCGGGGCCCGGCCCGACGACGTCGAGTTCCTGCGGTTTCCGGGCGGGGAGTGGTTCCTCAAGACCGGACCCGGATTCGACCCGGCCGCACCGCGATTCGCGGTGGTGCGCGGCGGCTTCCCGGATGATCTGCTGGCCCTGGGCATGTGGTCGGATCTGGTGCGGCGGCACGGGCAGCCGGCCCGCGTGCTCATGCCGTACATCCCCGCCGCGCGCACCGATCGCGATATCCCCTGCGGTGCGGCGGTGTACGCCGCGGTCATCACGGCCTTCGCCGACGAGCTGATCTACGCCGACATCCACTCGCCGCTGGCGGAATCGACGCTGACCGCGAGCACGCTGGTCCCGATTCCGCTGGGGCCCTTGGCCGCCGCCGCGCTACCCGGCGACTACCAGGTGGTCATCGCACCCGACGCCGGCGCCCGCGTCCGGGCCGAAGAGGTCGCCGCCGCGCTGGGCGGGCTCGAGGTGCGCTACGGCCGTAAGCGGCGCGACCCCGCCAGCGGGCGGCTCGGCGGCTTCGAACTCGATCCCGATGCCGTCGCCGGCCGCCGGGCCCTGGTCGTCGACGACGTCTGCGACGGCGGCGGCACCTTCGCCGGACTGGCGGCGGCCGGCGCGTTCGGCGCGGCCGAACGGGTGGACCTGTGGGTCACCCACGGTGTCTTCTCCGGCGGTCCGCGCCTGCGCGGCAATCTCGCGCCCTACGCCGCCGTCCACACCACCGACTCCCACCCCGGAGCCCACGCCGCCGACCTCGGCGACCGGCTGCGCATCGTCCCCATCGTCGAACACGCTCTCACGCAAGGAATCCTGTGATGTTCCGCAACGCCATCGATCCGCTGTTCCTGACCGACGCCTACAAGCTGGATCACCGGCGGCAGTACCCGGCGGGCACCACGCGCGTGTATTCCAATCTGACCCACCGCGGTTCGCGCGTCCCGGGCGTCGAGCACGTCGTGCACTTCGGGCTGCAGGCGTTCGTGACCGACGTGCTCGAGGACGCCTTCGGCCGCTTCTTCGCCGCCGATGTCGATCGGGTGTGCGCCGACTACGAACGCCGGGTGACCGCGATCCTGGGCCCGAACGCCATCGGCAGCGAACACATTCGCGATCTGCACGCCCTGGGCTACCTGCCGCTGTCGATCCGGTCGCTGCCCGAAGGCACCCTCGTGCCGGTGAAAGTACCGGTGCTGACCGTGGAGAACACGCACCCGGACTTCTTCTGGCTGACCAACTACATCGAAACCGCGCTCTCGGCGGCGATCTGGCAGCCGTCCACCTCGGCCACCACCGCCTGGCGGCTGCGCCGCCTGCTGGACGAGCGGGCCCGCGCCACCGGCGCCCCCGCCGCGGCCGTGGACTTCCAGGGCCACGACTTCTCCTTCCGCGGCATGGCGGGCATCGAGGCGGCCGCGGCGTCGGGTGCGGGACACCTGCTCTCGTTCACCGGGTCGGATTCGCTGGTCTCGGAGGACTGGATCCGCTACTTCTACCCCGGCGACACCGCCGAGCCGCTGCTGGCTTCGGTTGCCGCGACCGAACATTCGGTCATGTGCGCGGGCACCAGGGAATCGGAGGACGAGACCTACCGGCGGCTGCTCGCGTTGTATCCCAGCGGCATCGTCTCGGTGGTGAGCGACACCTTCGACCTGTGGCGGGTGCTCACCCACACCCTGCCCGCGCTGCGCGAACGGATCCTGAGCCGGGACGGCACCCTGGTGGTGCGGCCCGACTCCGGTGATCCGGAGACCATCCTGTGCGGCACCGGCGCCGATGACAGCCCGGCGGGTCTGGGTGTGGTCCGCCTGCTCTGGAAGGCGTTCGGCGGCACGGTGAACGACGCGGGCTACAGGGTGCTCGACCCGCACGTCGGCGTCATCTACGGCGATTCGATCACCTACGATCGCGCCGACGCCATCACCGCCCGTCTGGCCGCGCTCGGATTCGCCTCCACCACCGTCGTTTTCGGGGTCGGCTCGTACACCTACCAGTACGTCACCCGCGACACCTTCGCCTCCGCCATGAAGGCCACCTACGTCGAGGTGGACGGCGCCGGCCGGGACATCTTCAAGGATCCGGTCACCGACAACGGCACCAAACGCTCCGCGCGCGGGCGGCTCGCGGTGCTGCGGGACGCGGGAGGGGAACTCTACGTCCAGCAGCAGGCCACCCCGGAGCAGGAAGCCGCGAGCGAACTCCAGGAGGTGTGGCGCGACGGGACCTTCTTGCGCCGTACAGGATTCGCCGATATCCGCGCCCGCCTCCGGGCCACGCTCGATCGTCCCGAGGTGGTTCGCCCGGACGCGGACACTCCTGCCCCGGTGTGAGGTGTTGTGGCGGCACCGGGCTTGCCGGTTGGCGGGTGCGGCGAGTTCGGTGTGGCCCGAGGGAAGTGCGGGAAGCCGGGGTGTCCGGGGCCGCGCGCGACCGGCATCGCTCCGCCGGTGCGTAGCCCTCGCAGTCGGCGCCGCCGTGGGGTTGGGGCTCGTCCGAATGAGTCCCATTGCGGCGCTTGGGAGATGATGGGGCGGTGCTGAGCATTTTCGACGAGGAGTTCGCCCGCGATCCGTGGCCGGTGCTGCGGTCGCTGCGGGACGGCGGGGGAGCGCATCGGGTAGCCACGCCGGACGGGCCTCCGGCCTGGCTCGTCACCAGGTACGCCGACGTGCGCGAGGGCCTGCTCGACTCGCGCCTGTCGACGAATCTGCGCCACAGCGCGGGGGCGGATTACCGCGGCTTCGCGGTGCCCGAGCCGCTGGATGTGTTCCAGCGCAGCGAACTCGACGAACTGGCTCGGCTGCGGGGCCGGGTGACCGGGCAACTGCGCCGGTCCGGGGACTGGGGTGAGCGGGCGGGCAAGCTGGTGGCCGACCTGCTCGCCGAGCTCGACGGTGCGGGCGACTTCGACTTCGTCGAGCGGGTGGCGCTGCCGCTGCCCGCGCTCGTCCTCGGTGAGCTGCTCGGGCTGCCCGACGTCGAACGGGACGCGCTGGCGGGCTGGGCGGCGGCCACCCTGCGGCCCGATGCCGCACCGCGCGCCCGCGACACCCTGGCCCGGATGGCGGAGATCGTCGAAGCCGTCATCGCGCACGGGCGGGCCGGATCCGCGGACACCGTGCTCGGTCGCCTGGTACGCGACGAGAGTTGCGGTCCGGCAGCGGATTCCGGTGAACTGCCCGGGGTGCTGTTCTATCTGCTGTTCGTCTGGTATGAGGTGCTGATGGACGTGCTGGCCGGCGCGGTGCTCACCCTGTCCGGCCGTCCGGAACAGCTCGGCGCGCTGGGCACGGCGCCGGACGCGGCCGTGGACGAACTGCTGCGCTTCCTGTCGCCGCAGGTGCTGGCCGGACCCCGGTTCGCCGTCACCGATCTGGTGATCGGGGGCAAGACCGTCGCGGCCGGGGAAACGGTACTGCTGTGCCTGGCCGCGGCCAATCACGATCCCGAACGATTCACCGATCCGGGCGTCCTCGATCTGTCGCGCTCGCCCAATCCGCATGTGGCACTGGGGCACGGCGCGCACGCCTGCGTCGGGGCGGGGCTGTTGCGACCGGTGCTCGGTGCGGTGTTCGGCGAGCTGTACGCCCGGTGGCCGGGCCTGTGCGCCACGGTGCCGGAACGAGAGGTGCGGTGGCGCTCGGGATTCCGGCATCGAGGGCCGCTGCGCCTGCCGGTGCACCCGGGAAGGACTTCGTGAACGGGGCGAGCGACTCTGGTCGCCCCATTCCGACTCCGCGTACGAACCTCATCGATTCCGCTGTCCTCCCCTTCGGGGACAGCGACATCGGTGAGCGGAACGAAGTAGGGACGAGTATATGATCGGCATCACCACCGCTGTCAACTGCAGGAGACAGGATTAGAATGGTTGCCGCACAACAGCATCCGTTCACCAGCGCGCTGAACAGCCTGATCGGCGGCATGCATCCGCCCGTGACCAGGGACAGCCGGGAAGTGGAGATCACCCACCGGGCGCTGGCCGAGGATATCGCGCGCACCACCGGTGTGGGCCTGTCGGCGAACTATCTGTGGAAGTTGCGTACCGGGCAAACGGTCAATCCCTCCTTCGAGACCCTCGAGGCGCTGCGCGTCTACTTCGGGCTCGACAGCCTCGACCCGCTGACCAACCCCGAGCTGGCCGTCGCGCGCGGCCGGGAACTGGCTCTGATCAACGCGCTCAAGGGAAAAGCCGACTCGGCGGCGCTGGAACTGGTGCTGCGCGATGGCCTGGCGCACGGTACCGTGCGGGCCGAGACCATCGTGGCCATGCTCGATGTGCTCCGGCGGATCGAGGCCGAAAACTATGGGGAAGACTTGTGAGACATGCGGATCGCGGTCTGGGAGAGCTCGGGGGATGAGCAATCCATGATGGATCATCGCCGATTGCGGCGCGGGTTGCGGGACCTCGGGCTGCCCGGCCGGTTCACCGTCGCCGAACTGGCCGAGGCCCTGGCCCGTCGTCGCGGCCGCCCCCTGCGCCTGCGCCCGGAACCGTTTCCGGTGGCCGGCCTGTCCGGTGGTCTGCTGGTGACCAGGGACATCGATTTCCTGGCCTACCAGAGCAATACCAGCGAACTGCACCAGGACCACATCGTGTGCCACGAGTTCGGGCATCTGCTCGCCGGCCACGAGCCGGTCACCGTCACCGGTCAGGACGCCCTGCGCCTGCTCGCGCCGAACATCGATCCCGCGGTCGTGCGGCGCATGCTCGGCCGCTCGTGCTCTTCCGAGGCCGAGGAGCGCGAGGCCGAGCACATCGCGGATCTGCTGATGGCGCATCACATCACGCGCTGGACGCCACGCGCGGAATGGGTGCTGCCGGACACCACCCCCGCCGACATCCGGAATCTGCTCGACACGCTCGGTCCCGGAATCGACTGATACCCGGTGGAATTCGCTCTCGTCTACGGCAGCGTCGGCACGCTCGCCGCGGTGGTGTTCACCTGGCGGCTCGTCCTGGCCGTGCGCGGACCCCGCGGCAGTGCGCGCTGGGCCGTCGCCATCGCCATCGCCTGCACCGCGGTCGGTTTCGTCACCGCCATGCCCGCCGCCTACGAATGGGTCGCGCGGGTGAGCGGCGTTCCCAACCTGGCCACGCTCATCGTCTACTCCGCCATCACCACCGCGGTGATGGCGCAGATCGTCTGGACCACCTACCTGGTGGTCCCGGACGGGAACACCTCGCCGATCCGGAATGTGAACGCCCGCAACGTGGTCGTCGCCAACGCGGTGGTGGTCGCGATCATGATCGGGCTGTTCGCCGCCGCGCCGGTGCACGACGCACCGCACGCGACCGACTTCGATCACCACTACGCGACCGAACCCGTGGTCGACGCGTTCCTCGCCATCTATCTCACCGCCTACACCCTGGCGCTGCTGCGCATCGTGGTGCTGTGCCGGGCCTGGCTGCCGCACGTGCGCGAACAGCCCTGGCTGCGCCGGGGATTGCGGCTGCTGACCGTGGGCTCGATCATCGCGGTCGGCTACAGCGTGGGCAAGGTCGTCGCGGTGGCGGCGGCCTGGGCCGGGATCGACGCGCGCACGCTCAACAGCGATATCGCGCCGGCGTTCGCCAGTGCGGGCGCGACCGTCATGCTGGTGGGGTACCTGTGCCCGTCGCTGCTGCCGCGGGCGACGGCCGCTGTCCAGCGGATCCGGGCGCTACCGCGGCTGCGGCCGCTGTGGACGGCGTTGCGGACCGCGGCCCCCGAGGTCGCCCGGGCCGCGCCGGAGACGCGCCGCGCGCCGCGGGACCTGGTGTACCGCAGGGTCATCGAGATCCGCGACGCCCTGCTCCTGCTGCAACCCCACCTGACGGCGCGGGACACGGCGCTGGCCGAGCGGGTCGCGGACCGGCTGGGTGTCCGGGAGCGGGACCGTGCCGCCGCGGTGGAGGCGGCGCGCATCGCCGTCGCCCTGCGCGCGTACGAGGCGGGTGCGGTGGCGGTGGACGGCGGGGAGAGCTTCCGCCGACCGGACCGGCCCACTTTTCTGGGTGAACTCGGTTGGCTGGTAGCGGTTTCCACCGCGTACCGCAGCTCCCCGGTCGTCCCGGCGGTGCTGCTCGAAACGAGTGAATCCGTTCCGCCGCCATCGTGAAAAGTCCTGCACAGGACCGTATTACGGGAGCATTGCGAAAAGTTCTCGGTACCCCGACCTGACGAATGCGCGAGTTGGGGCTATCCTTTCCGATGCGGGGGCGGTGTTCGGTATCCCCTTCATCGAACACCGTACCCGTCCAAATCGTTTGTACCGCTACGGATTACGGCTGCGAACCACCCTCGCCGGGGTCCGGTAGCAGGGTGTACATCCACCGTCCCCGGTGCGGTTGTTCGCCGACGAAGATGCGCACGTGCACCTGCCGCCAGTCCCCGCCCTCGAGCGGGCGGATGGTGATGGGCCGCCACTCGAAGGCCGTCGGCGGGATGTCGGTGCTCCACAGCCGTTCGAAGTCCGGTGAGCGGGCACACTCGCGTTTGATCTCCTCGATCCGGGTCGGATCGGCGACGCCGGGCGCCATGTGCCGGAAGGACTGCACCAGGATGTGCGCCTCGCGCTCCCAGTCCTGCAGCACCTGCCGGGCACGGGGATCCAGCAGCGTGTACGCGATGATGTTCATGCCGGGTTCGAGCCCCGGGTAGGTCCGGCGGAAGGGCTCGTTGACGGCCAGCAGGTCCAGCGCCAGCGCGGTCAGATAGCAGGACGGGGCCGGGAGGCTGTTCAGGAATCGCAGCTCGGCGGCATTGGGCGCGGAGTGTTCGTTGGCGATGGCCGTCAGCTCGGGCTGCAGGACGGTGGCCGCGTAGTCCCGATACATTTGCGGAACGCTCAGCGCGTCGAAGAGCGCGCTCAGGGTGGTGTGGGTGGGCGGGCGGGTGCCCTGCTCGAGCTTCTGGATCACGCCCTCGGAGACGCCCGCGATGCGCGCCAGCTCGGTGCGGGTCAACCGGGAGGCCTCGCGGCGTTCGCGCAGGTAACCGGCAATGGCCATATGGGGCTCGACCATTCGCACTACCTCCGAGAACTCACTACCCCCCAAACCGTTGCTTTCCCGACAAAACTACCGTCCGGGCGGGTCCGGCTCGCACCGGGGAGTCGCCGGACGGTTGCCGGTCTCGTACGCGGGAGATCTTCGGCTTATTCGCAAAAGTGATCTTTCGTGCGATGCCCGACAGAGCCGGGGCCGGGTGATTTACTGGGGACTTGCTGTTGGGAAGTGTTCTTGTGCTGCGAGGTAAGTTCGATGGCTCGAAGGGTTCACAAGCTCGGCGCCGGATCCGGTGTCACCCACCACGGGCCGAGCGATCCCGTGCCGATGATGCCGCAATGGCTGGTCCCGCCGCCGGGAGCCTTTGTCGCACAGCCGGTCTCGAATCCGGTCGAGCGGCGGCGCGGTCCGCGGCCCGATGACGGCGCACCCGGGGGTGAGGTGCTGCTCGCGCTACTCGGCACGCTGAGCCTGGGCGCGGCCGCCGTGCTGGCCGCGCACGGCGACGTCCTCATCGCGGTGTTGCTCGCGCTGACCGGCGGCTTCCTGCTCTATTTCGCGAACGTCATCCGGGTGCGCCGCCGCGCGGTCTAGCGCCCGGATCGGCCGCTGTCCGGCCGCGGACAGCGGCCCGGTCGTGACCGGGCACGACAATCCGTAATCAATGTGCCATTGACAAATGGCGCATTGATCAATGATTGTCTGAAGTATGACGAGAACAGGGTCAAAGGCGACCTTTGTATCGGCGGTGGTACCCGAGACGGCCTCGCGGCAGGCACGACTCGCGGCACACGCGTCGGTGGCCGGCCTGCGACGGATCAACGGTTTGCTGCCGCGCAATCGAGTCGGCATCCAGGCCGGACGCGGGCTCATCGCCGGCGTCATGGCGGCTTTCGGGCCGCCGCTGCCGGGCACCCGGGTGGACGCGGTGCGCGTCGGCGGGGTGCACGGGGAGTGGGTGCGGGCCGCCGGCGTTCCCCGGGGCGAGCGGGCCATCTACTACATCCACGGCAGCGGATACGTGGTGTGCTCGGCGCGCACCCATCGCGGCCTGGCGTCGCGGCTGTCGAAGCTGACCGGGCTTCCGGTCTTCCTCGTCGACTACCGGCTGGCCCCCGAACATCGCTTCCCGGCCGCGGCCGACGACATCGACGCCGGCTACCGCTGGCTCCTGGACAGCGGCTTCCGGCCAGAAAATCTGGTGATCGGCGGCGACTCCGCGGGCGGGCACCTGGCGCTGGACCTGCTGCTGCAGAACCAGCGCGCGGGCATCGCGCAGCCCGCGGGCGTGTTCATGTTCTCCCCGCTCATGGATCTCACCCTCACCCTCGCCGAGAGCCGCGATCGCGCACTGCCCGATCCGATGGCGCCCGCGCGGACCGGTCGCCGCCTGATCGAGCTGTACACGCAAGGGCAGCGGGCGGATTCACCGCGCCTGCGCCTGGACATCGCACCCGGCTCGGCGCTCCCGCCGCTGCTGGTACAGGCCAGTGCGGGCGAGATGCTCGCCGACGACGCCAGGCTGCTGCGCGACATGGCGGTCGCCGCCGGGGTGCGCTGCGACCTCGAACTGTGGCCGGGGCGCATCCACGTCTTCCAGGCGCTGCCGCTGCTGGTCCCCGAAGCCGTTCCGGCACTGCGGCGAACCCGCGACTTCATCGCGTCCGCGCTCGCGGGCGCCGCTCCCGCGAAAGTGAGCTGACCATGGGAATTCTGGACGGGCTGCTGCCGGTCTTCGGCGACCGGCGCTCGCACGCGGCCAAGGCCGTCGTCACCGGCGCGGGCAGCGGTATCGGACGCGCCTTCGCCCTCGAAATCGCCGCGCGCGGTGGGGAAGTGGTGTGCGCCGACATCGACAAGGATCGGGCCGACGAGACCGCCCGCCTGATCGAGCGCACCTACGGCCGTCCCGCGCACGCGGTGTTCTGCGACGTCTCGCGCCGGGCGGACGTGGAGAGCCTGGCCCTGCACGCCGAACTCATCTTCGGCGGACCGCCGACCCTGGTGGTCAACAACGCCGGCGTCGGCATCGGCGGAAAGCCGGTGGGCGAGATCGGATTCGACGACTGGCAGTGGGCGATGGGCATCAACCTGTGGGGCGTGGTGCACGGCTGCGAGATCTTCGCGCCGCAGCTGCGCGCCGCCGGGCGCGGCGGGATCATCAACGTCGCCTCGGCGGCGGGCTTCGCCGCGGCCCCGGGCATGGCGGTCTACAACGTGTCCAAGGCCGGGGTGATGTCACTGTCGGAGACCCTGGCCGCGGAGCTGTCCGGCAGCGGGGTCGCGGTGACCGTGCTGTGCCCGACCTTCGTGCGGACCAATGTGGTGCGGGACGGGCGCATCGGCTCGGGCGCCTCGCGTCTGGCCGCCGAACTCATGCGCTGGACCGGGTTCTCGCCCGAGCGCGTCGCCCGCACCACCCTCGATTCGCACGATCACGGCCGGCTCTACGTGCTGCCCCAGCTCGACGCGCACGCGGTGTGGCTGCTCAAACGGCACTTCCCGGCGCTCTACGCGCACGGTCTCGGCGTACTCAATCGAGTACTGCCCCAAGAAAATTCGCCCGCCCCGGCCACCGGCGGGATAGGCACGGAGAAGACGGGAGTCTGACATGTCCTTCGATTTCGACAAGATGCTGAGCATGATCGAGGCCAAGCAGTGGGCGCTGGCCGACATCGACTGGGACGCACCGGGCGCCGAGCTCATCGCCCCGGACCTGCACGCCAAGCTCAAGCCCTTCATGGCCGATCTGATGTGGATCGAGAACGTGGGCGCGCGCGGGTTCGCGGCCATGGCGCAGAAGGCCCCCACCGAGACGCTCAAGCAGATCTACCGGTACTTCCACGCCGAGGAACAGCGGCACGCCAACGCCGAACTGGCGCTCATGCGGCGCTGGGGCATGCTCGACGGTGACGAGATCCCGGAGCCGAACATCAACGTGAAGCTGGTGATCGACTTCCTGGACAAGCACGCCGACGACATGTCGCTCTCGTTCCTGGGCACCGTCATTCCCATGCTCGAGGTGGCGCTGGACGGCGCGCTGATCAAGTTCATCACCGACGAGATCGAGGACCCGGTCGCGCAGGAGGTGTTCAAGCGGATCAACAACGACGAATCCCGGCACCTGGCCACCGATTACGCGGTCATGGAGCTGCTCGGGCACGCCACCGCGCGCAAGCTGGCCGCGGAACTGGTCGGCGGCTGGGTCAAGCCGTCGTTCCTGATCGGTGTGCTCAGCTACGTGCCGCTGCTGAACAAGATGCGCGACAACATCGTCGAGATGGGTGTGGACGAGGAGAAGCTCTACGCGGCCATGCGTAAGTTCAAGGCGGTGGGCGAGCGCACCCCGATCGCGAACCGGGTGCCCATGTACCGCATCGTCAAGATGCACAGCGGCTGGGTGATCAACCGCGATCACCCCTACCACCTGTTCGCCGATGCCATGGTCAAGGTGACCGCGCGGATTCCGGAGCGCTTCCTGGGCGCCGCGCCCACCTGGTCCAAGGAACTCACCTACGAGCCGGTCGCGTGATGGCGACCGTGACCAAGCCGCTGGACGTGGCCGTCATCGGCGCGGGCTTCGCCGGTATCGGCGCGGCGATCCGCTTGCGGCAGAAGGGCATCACCGACTTCGCGATCTTCGAGCGCGATGCTCGGGTCGGCGGGACCTGGCGGGACAACACCTATCCGGGCGCGGCCTGCGACATCCCGTCGCGGCTGTACTCGTTCGGGTTCGCGCCGAACCCCGACTGGTCCCACACCTACTCCGGCAGCGGCGAGATCCTGGGCTACATCGAGTCCATGGTCGAGAAGTTCGGGATCCGCCCCTACATTCGCTTCGGGCACACCGTGACCGGGATGGTGTTCGACGAGACCAGCGGTCTGTGGGACATCTCCTTCGGCGCCGGGCGGCGAAAGGTGAAGGCGCGCACGGTCATCGTCGCGTCGGGACCGCTGTCCAACGCCAGCTTCCCGAAGATGCCGGGCATCGACGGTTACGAGGGGCACAAGATCCACAGTGCCCGCTGGGATCACGACTACGACTTCGCCGGAAAGAAAGTGGCGGTCATCGGCACCGGCGCGAGTGCGGTGCAGATCATTCCGGAGCTGGTGAAGTCGGCCGCCTCGGTCAAGGTGTTCCAGCGCACCCCGGGGTGGGTGCTACCGCGGGTGAACCGGCGCACCAACGCGGTGACCAAACAGTTGTACCGGCAGGCGCCGCTGACCCAGAAGCTGGCGCGCGACGCGTGGTTCTGGGGTCACGAATCGGTGGCGCTCGGCGTGGTGTGGACCTCGCCGCTGACGCGCGTGGTGGAGTCGGTCGCACTGGCGCACTTGCGATCCCAGGTGCGGGACCCGTGGCTCCGGCGGCAGCTCACCCCGGACTTCCGGGCCGGGTGCAAGCGGCTGCTGATCAGCAACGACTACTACCCGGCGCTGCAGCGTGAGAACTGCAAGCTCATCACCTGGCCCATCGCGCAGCTCTCGCCCAACGGCATCCGCACCGCCGAGGGCATCGAGCATCAGGCCGACTGCATCGTGTTCGCCACCGGCTTCGATGTGTCCAAAGCCGGTGCGCCCATTCCCATCACGGGGCGGGACGGGCGGGTGCTCGGTGAGGAGTGGAGCCGGGGCGCGTACGCGTACAAGAGCGTCACCGTCGCCGGCTACCCGAATCTGTTCCTGACCTTCGGGCCGAACTCGGGGCCGGGGCACAATTCGGCGCTGGTCTACATGGAAGCCCAGATCGAGTACCTGACCGACGCGATCGCGCTGCTGCTGAAGCGGGATCTGCGCATGCTCGAGGTCCGGCGCGATCGGCAGGACCGCTACAACACCCGCATCCAGCGGCGCCTGGGCGCCACCACCTGGAACTCGGGCTGCCGCAGCTGGTATCTCACCGAGGACGGGTTCAACTCGACCATGTTCCCGGGCTTCGGCACGCAGTTCGTGCGCCAGCTGTCCCGGGTAGAACCGGACGATTTCGTCCTGACTCCGCGCGACGCCGCCCGGGCGCCGAGTGCCGGGCACGGAATCTCGGTGCCGCTCGGCTAATGTCGTCACCAGGCGTGCCGTCCGTCTCCGCGATGCTTCCGCGCACCGCGGAGCGGACGCCGCGCCCGGTCGATCGGCAACCGCGCGACAGGGAGGGCGAGCACAGGATGGCGGAGTACCGCATCGACGATCTCGCCCAGGCCGCAGGCATGACCACCCGCAACGTGCGCGCGTATCAGGAACGCGGCCTGCTGCCCACGCCCACCCGGCGCAGCGGGCGCGCCCTCATCTACGACGAGTCGCACCTGGGGCGGTTGCGGATCATCGACGCGCTGCTGCAGCGCGGCTTCACCTCCGCGCACATCGCGGACTTCATCACCAGCTGGGAGACGGGCAAGGATCTGACCGAGGTGCTCGGGCTGCAACAGGCGGTCACCGCCACCTGGGGGAAATCCGAAGCGCCGCTGGAGGTTCCGCGGGAACTGGTGGATACGTTCCTGGGTGACGCGGAGTCGGCCCCGGTGACCGGGGCCGAGCTCGAGCGGCTCGAGAACCTGGGGCTGATCCGCACACACGCGGACATCGTCGAGTTCACTCAGCCCGAGCTGCTCGCGACCTTCGCCGCATTGCATGGATACGGTTATGGTCTCGACGGCCTCATCGACGTGTATGCCGAGGTTGGGCAGCGGGTCGACGACATCGCCCGGCTCATGGTGACGGCCGCCAAGGATCAGATCGTCGCCGACCACGGCCCCGGCTGGCTCCCGGACACCGACGCCGAAACCGCCGCGCTCACGAAGATGCTCAACCATCTGCGCGAACTCGGCGTGACCGCGGTCCAGAGCACCCTCGCCCAGGCGCTGGATCGCGTCCTGCAGAAGGAACTCGGCTCGTATCTGGAGACGGCCGCCGAACAGCGCGGCGCGGAAAAGCGGCCACTGACCTGAGCGTCAGGCACCGTCCGCGCGGGTCGCCGCGTTCACTTGTTCGGTGCCGCCGAGGCGGCGACCAGGGGGATCGGTGACATCCTCGCCGCGACACAATGCGAGCCGGACGTTTAGCTTGGCGAAGGGGTTGCTACCGTGACGCGGTGACCCGAGCCACTGACGCGACCCAGACCGAAGCCCCGGCGGACGACGCCGTGCGGGCGTACTTCCTGCCGCTCGGCGCGGTCTCGGACGGTTACGACCGCCTGCTCGCGACCGAGTCGACCACCAGCGTGTGGGCCTCGACCATGCAGCACGGCGCGCCGCCCTCGGCCCTGCTCGCCCGGGCGGTGGAGCAGTGCGAGCCCCGGCCTGACGCCCGCATCGCCCGCCTGACCATGGAGATCCTGGGTCCGATCCCGGTCGCGGAGATCGATGTCCGGGCGTGGATCGAACGGCCCGGCCGTCGCGTGGAACTGGTCGCCGCCGAACTCGCGTCGATCCAGCCCGACGGTTCGCGCCGCGTGGTCGCCACCGCGCGCGCCTGGCGGATCGGCACGAGCGACACCGAAGCGGTCGCCTGGTCCGGCGACCGCGCCCTGCCGCCCGTACCGGAGCTGGACGCCATCGACTGGGAGTTCCCCCCGGGCTGGGATGTCGGCTACGTCAAGACCGTGGACATGCGCCCGGTCCCGGACGCCGGCGGCGCGCGCCGGGTGTGGGTGCGCCCGCGCGGTGTCGTGGTGGAGGGCGAGGCGATCAGCCCCCTCGTGCGCGTGTTCTCGGTCGCCGACGTAGCCAATGGCGTTGGGGCCCGGCTGGATCCGGCGCAGTACACGTTCCTCAACACCGATCTGACCGTGGACCTCTACCGGCTGCCCGTCGGCGAGTGGATCGGCCTGGCGGTCGAGACCTCGATCGGCCCGGATGGCGTCGGCATGTGTGCCACCGAGCTGTACGACGAGCGCGGCCCGATCGGCCGGGTGCTGCAGATTCTCGAGGTCCGCGCTCGCGGCTGATTTGCCGGCGGCACGTGCTGCGCTACCGCCGATGTTCGTGCGGGGGTGTGTGTCCTGAATGTCGTCCGTAGGTGGTGGCGGTGGTCCACCACATCCCGGCTCGACATCCGGCCACACCAACGGTGACAAGGCTGAGCATCCATAGTGCGAGCACAGCCTCACCGCTCGAACTCGACGACGACATCGTGCACGAGCACGGCGAAAATGGCGGTGTCCCAGGGATCGGCGTCGGCCCCATCGAGGATCGCGTCCAGCAGTGGCGCGTACACCAGGTTGCCCTGCCCGTGATACCCCGCCGCCCGCGCACTGGCCAGCACGGCCTGAATCACCAAGGCGTACATACCCGCTCGCGAGGCGGCGATGACGTTGCCGTCTCTCTCGATCCGCCGCAGCAGTTTCTCGGTGCACTCGATGACCTCGGTGAGCGCGCGGATCTCGATGTCGCGCAGTGCGCCGAAGTCACGGATGGGGGTGGAGTCGGAAAGATCGAACATGGTGGGACCTCCCGTGTTTCGGGTGGTGAGGGGGTGGATGGGTGTGTGGGGACAAGCACAGCAGGTGCCGTCGCTGCGGGTCGGACAAAATGGGATACCGATTTAGACTGGCCCGTTTCCCCACGACACGACCCGAGTTCGCTGTACAACTGACCCATCTACTGAACCGGCTTGATTCGAGTTTCCGAACCGAGGATTCACCGATGGCCACCACAGATGATCATGGCGATTCAGCGTCCACCCTGCCCCGGCGTCAACTGGGCCGATTCCTTCGCGAGCACCGAGAGCGAAATGGGCTGACGATCGAGGGCGCGGGCAAGCTTGCCGACCTCTCCAAATCGGCACTACAAAGACTGGAATCCGGACGGAATCAACGCATTCAGAAGCAAGACGTCCGCGCTCTGTGCGAGGTCTACGGCGTCGATGACGCGGATGCGAAGCAGGCGGTCGAGCTGGTCGAACAGGCTCGTGCCAAGAGCTGGTTTCACGCCTTCGGGGGCTTGTTCAGCGACGAGTTCAACATGTACATCGGGCTGGAAGCCTCGGCGCACCGAGCGATCATCTACCACGAGCAGATCCCCGGTCTGTTGCAGACCAAGGACTACGCGCGCGCCCTGATCGGCACCTTCTACCGAGATGGGTTGCCTGAGGAGGTGGATCGCCGCGTAGAGCTCCGAATGAAGCGCCAGAACATCGTGACTCGCAAGTCCGCACCTCTCGAACTCGAAGTGCTGCTTCATGAATCGGCGTTGCATCGAGTGGTTGGCAACCGTGCCGTCATGGCTGCCCAGCTCCGTCACTTGGCCGAGTTCGGCAAACGTCCGAATGTCTCGGTCCGAGTCCATCCTTTCGCGGCAGGGATGACCTGGGGGATTCTGCACGGCCAGTTCGTCATTCTCGAGTTCGGCACCGATCCGCACGGCCGCTCGATCGAGCCGTCGATCGTCTACCTCGAAGGCGGCCCGACCAGCGACGTTTACCTCGAGAAGGTGGATGAGGTTCGGCGTTACGATGGCCTGGCGTCAGATACTCGGCGTACCGCGCTGGGCGAGAACGAGTCACGAGATCTGTTGCGACACGCAGCGAAGGAGCACGAACGTGAACACTGATCTATCCGAGGCGCAGTGGTTCAAGAGCACCTACAGCGAATCGGGTGGCCAGTGCGTGGAAGTAGCGTTCCTCGCCCCCGACGCGGTCGGCGTCCGCGACTCGAAGAACCCGGCGGCCGGCGCGCTCGTCTTCAGCTCCGCGCAGTGGGCAGCCTTTACCTCGGCTGTCAGCAACAGCGGGTTCGCCCCCTCCGAATAGCCCGAACGATCGAACTCACCGGCGGAAGATCATCCGGCCGGTTCGGCCAGCGCGATCAGCGGCAGAAGCGGATGTTCGGTCAGCGGTGGAGGAAGGCGTCTGCCACAAGTCCGGCGATGTACCGGCGCCCGGCGATGGTGGGGTGGTAGGCGAGGGCTTCGTCACCGGGGGCGATTCCGGTGATCGAGACGTAGCGGTGCCCGTCCGGGGCGCAGACGGAGTTGTGGCCGTCCTGCCATTTGTTGACCATGATGAATCCGGCTCGTTCGGCGGCTCGGGAGACTTCGTCGTTGAGGCGCTGCTGGATTCGGTTGCCGAAGTCGACGACGTCTTGGCCCATGGTCAGGTCGATGATGCATCCGGCGGACCGCTCGGGCAGGAGTCTGAGGTAGCCGACCACGACTACTTTCGCGTTGGGTGCTTTGGCGCGCACAGCGCCGTAGGCGTTGTCGAGGCTGGCCCCGAGTCGGTCGAGTTTGGCTTCGGCATCCTGTCGGAACTGCGGAGTGCAGTTGACGGCGGTGGTGAAGCAGTTCTGCAGCAGCCCCATGTAGAAGTCGTCGTTGTTGCCGCCGGTGGAGATCGAGATGTAGCGGGTGGCCGGGGAGAGCGCGGCGGCGCTCTTCTCGACCAGGTCAGCAGGGGTGCCTCCGCAGGCCAGGTCGGTGAATCCGACTCCGGGCATTTGCGCGGCGACCAGGTGGCCGACGTCATCGGTGGCTTGGGCACATTCGGAATTCATCGAGGTGGTCAGGTAAGAGCCGACCGAGATGAACGAGTCGCCGAGCGAGACGTATTCGGTTCCGGCGGTGGGTGCGGACTCGGCGGTGGCGGTGGCGCCGGCGGTGAGACCGATGGCAAGCGCGGCTGTCGTGATACAACGAGTGATCGCGTCGGGGATCATGGAGTGCTCCTGAAAAGCGTTGTCATGCTGTGTCATTGGCGATGGCACAGCTGGTTTCCCGGGCGCTTTCGGGCGCGCGGGCTCCGGCCACGCTCGCGGAGCGGTGCCGGGGTCTTGGATGGCGGGCGGTCGCCCGCGAGGCTCAGCGGTCCTGGACGGGCTGCTGGTTCGTGTGTGGTCGGCCGGCGGCGAGGACCGATTGGACGCGGCTGAGCCGGTCGGCGAACTGTTGGGGGTCCAGTGGCTCGGGCCCGTCGATGATCCACTCGGTGAACGACATCGTCGTGCCGGCGGTGAAATAACCGGCGACTTCGGCGATACGGGGTTCGTCGAGATCGCCGAACAGCTGGCGGGCGGCGGCCTGGCTGAAGGGTGCGAACAACTCGCCCACTCGTCGGTGCACCGCGTAGGCACACGAGCCGGTGAGCAGGGCCCGGTAGAAGCGCCGATGCGCGGCGAAGTGGGCGGCGAACTCGGTGACCATCGCGGTGGCCTGTTCTGGTGCCGGGCCGAGTGTGGCGCGGGCCAGCTCCGAAAAGGCGGGAGCCAGCTCGCTAGTCATCAATTCCACCGCGGCCGCGACCAGCAGGCCATCTCGATCACCGAAATGCTGGTAGAGCACTCGGCGGCTCACCTCGGCGGCTTCAGCCAGTTCGGTGACCGAGAAATCGGCGGTGGCGTGCTCGGTCACCACCCGCACCGCTGCCACCAGCAGCGCCGCCCGGGTACGGCGCACCCGGGGGTCGAGATCGATCACGCTATCGGCGCTGTGCTGTGGGTCACTCACGTCACCAATACTGCACAACCACCAACTAAATAACAAGTGTTACTTTAGCTGCCTCGTTCTGATCCCGCGCCCTCAACTCGGCATGTCAGTGCGTTTGCTCCTGCTGAACCGGCGCGGCCCGGTTGATCTTTGCTTCTCGGCGCCGTCGCTGTCCGTCAGCGCAGCGCCACCTGCGGAGTGGAAGAGGCTGCCCAACAAGGCATTCAGGCCCGGTTCACTGTTCCGCGTCGCGGACCAACAGCGCAATCTGCACCCGATTGGTCACCCCCAGCTTGGTGAACAGGCTGCCGGTGTGCGCCTTGACCGTGGCGACGGTGACCCGCATCCGGGCCGAGACCTCCGGGTTGCCCAGCCCGTCCGCGATGGCTCGTGCGGTCTCCAGCTCGCGTTCGGACAGGGCGGACAGGCGTTTTCGTGCGGCGGCGCGGGAGCCGGCGCGGGCCTCGGCGGAACCTGGGCCGGTGGCCGCGGCGATCACACGTGCGGTGACCGTGGGGGACAGCACCGGGTCGCCGGCCGCGACGCTGCGTACCGCGTCGGCTATTCGGGCGGGCGGGGTGTCCTTGAGGACGAAGCCGAGGGCGCCTGCGCGTAGGGCGCCGAGTACCAGCTCGTCGGAGTCGAAGGTGGTCAGCATCAGGATCGCCGGTGCGGCCGGGGCGGTGCGCAGGTGCCGGGTGGTGTCGACGCCGTCGCGGCCGGGCATCCGAACATCCATCAGCACTACATCGGGACGGTGTTCGTTGACCGCCTCGACCGCGGCGTCGCAGTCGGCGGCCTCGGCGACAACGGTCAGATCCGGTTCGCCGTCGATCACCAGGCGCAGCGCCATCCCGGACCAACTGGTCGTCGTCGACGATGACCACGCGCACCGGTTCCTGTTCACTGTGCACTCATGCTCTTTTCTCGCGGTCGTGCTCCGGCCAGGGAAGGTGCGCGGTGAGCACGTACCCGTCGTCGGAAGTGCGGTGGTGGTCGAGTCTTCCACCGGCTACGGAGATCCGTTCGGCTAGGCCCAACAGACCGAAACCTGAAGCCGGTGGCCGGGGGACCGATGCGGCGGCCGCCGAGTTGCGGACACTGACGTGCAATTCCCGTCCGGGGGCGCCGGCCACGGTGATCTGGACCGTTGCGGCCGGGGCGTGTTTCGCGGCGTTGGTCAGCCCTTCCTGAACCACCCGATACCCGGTCCGCCCAAGGGTTTCGGGCGGAGCAGCCGTCACCGAGCTGGCGAGCGTGACATCCAAACCCGACGAGCGCGCATCGGCCACCAGATCCGGGATCCGGTCCAGTGTGGGTTGCGGGGGTTCGGGGCGGTCGGTGTCGGCGCGAAGCACGCCGAGGACGTCCCGAAGTTCTTCCAGCGCTTGGCGAGAGCCGTCGGCGATCCCGCGGACCAGCGTGCGCTTGTCCGTGTCCGCGAGGTCGTCGCGGTGTTCCAGTACCCCGGCCTGCATGGCTACCAGCGAGATTCGGTGCGCGAGCACATCGTGCATTTCCCGGGCGATGCGGTTGCGTTCGGTGGCCTGTGCCTGGGCCGTGCGGGCGGCCTGTTCGCGCTCCGCGCTGTCGGCACGGTCTCGCAGCGAGCGCAGTTCCGAGCGCCGGGCGTCGATGGCCACCCCGGTCGCCACCGCGATCCCCGCGCTCGCCGCCGGCAGCGCGAGTGAGAGCCAGATCGGGACCGGAGGCGTGTCGAGGGGGTAGAGATGTTCGCTGAACTGCGCCGCGGCCACATACGCAAGTACGACCACTCCTAGCTCAGTCGGGCGGCGGCGAGTGGCGAGCGAGCACAGGGCCAGCAGCGCCGCACCGGTGGCCAATGCCGATGCCGCCGAGGCGATCGCGACCACCAGCGCGACGGTGAACGGAAACCGCCGCCGCCACAGCAGCAACGTCAGGCAGCCGAGGGCGATGAGCGGATCACCGGTGATGAACCAGGAGCACGTATCGGCCGCACAACCCACCGGCAGCGCCGTGGCGACCGAGAACCAGAAGACCGTGCCGATTATCGCGGCCGCCGCCAGCCGCCAGGTCTGCTGCCATGCCCCGAGCCGAGGCGCGCCGACGGTGTCCATCGGGCCATTATCGCGACACCCACCTGCCGGAAGCAGCAGCCCAGCGGCCGATACGCCATGCGACTCCGGTCGGACAGCCGCCTCGACTTTCGTCGAACACCGGGCCCCTCGCCGGAGCGATGTGCGAGCCGAGCGGGCGCGAAAGACTTGCCGTATGAGTCGACAACAGTTTCGAAATCTGAGCCTGCTGGCCGTACTCGGGCTCGCCGCAGCGCTGGTGGGGACCCTCGTCGTGATCGCCCGGCCGACCGAAGACCCGGCGGCGCAGGTGCGGTGGGGCGCGTGTCCGGAGGGCGTCGAGGATCCCGCGTCCGGGCCCGCCCGATTGCAGTGCGCCACGGTGCCGGTACCCCTGAACTATAGCGAACCCGACGGCGAGCGGATCGAGATCATGATCTCCCGGCTGGCGAGCGGGAATCCCGGCAAGCGGCGCGGGGTGCTGCTGCTCAACCCCGGTGGCCCGGGCGGCTCAGGACTGGATCAGCCCGCGTTCCTCGCCGCGCAGGGACTGCCCGCCGACGTGCTGGACAGCTACGACGTGATCGGCATGGATACCCGCGGGGTAGGGCATTCGGCGGCGGTGAGCTGCGGATTCACCGACGACCAAACGTATTTCGGCAACATCCCGCCGTACGCGGCGAACGACGCGGCGGTCACCGAGCGGGCCGCGGTCGCGCAGGGTGTCGCCGAGCAGTGCGCGGCCAATGACCGCGAGGGCCGGTTGCGGTACATATCGACGGCGAACATGGCCCGCGATCTGGACCGGATCAGGGCGGCGCTGGGTGAGGAGAAAGCCAGCTTCCTCGGCTATTCCTACGGGACCGCGCTGGGCGCCGCCTACGCCTCGATGTTCCCGGAACGGGCCGACCGCATCGTCCTCGACAGCAACATCGGCAACACCTATCTCGACCACGACGGGATGCGCCTGTACGGCCTCGGCATGGAGGAGACGTTCCCCGACTTCGCCGCGTGGGCCGCCGCGCGCCACGACACCTACGGCCTGGGCCGCACCCCCGAGGAAGTGCGGGGAACGTATCTCACCCTGGCCGAGCGGCTCGACGCGAACCCGGTGGATGGGTTGGACGGCAGCCTCTTTCGGTTCGGCGCCTTCTTCACGCTCTATCGCTCGACGCTGTACGCGCCGACGGCCGAGAGCTGGAAAACACTGCTGGAAACCGGACGTCCGGGACCCGAGGGCGGCCGCCCACCCGGTACCGGTGCACCCGCGCCGACCGATAACGCCTGGACGGTCTTTCTGGCGGTCACCTGCAACGATGCCGAATGGCCGGAGGATGTCCAGACCTACCACCGTGCCGTCGCCGAGGACCGGGAACGCTACCCGCTCTACGGCGCCGCAGCCGCGAACGTGATGCCCTGCGCCTACTGGAAGCTCGGCCCGTCCGAGCCGCCGGTACGGATCGACAACACCGGTCCGGCCGACGTACTGATCGTGCAGAACCGGCACGACCCGGTAACCCCGCGCCGCGGCGGCGAGCTGCTCGACGAAAAGTTCGGTGAGCGTTCACGTTTGGTGACCGTCGACGGAAGCGGTCACGGGGCGTACGTTCTCGGCGAGAACCGCTGTGCGTCCGAGGTTGTCACCGGGTACCTGGTGGAGGGTGCGATGCCGGAGAACGACCTGACGTGTCAGGCGGGCTAATGCCGGTGCTGACCCGGCATGGTTCCGGACGGTGGTCGCCGCGTGGTCCCTGCCGTCCCGGGGCCGCTCGCCGGCTCGCACAGTCGCCGGTCGCGAGCGATCGGTCGCGCTTCACCGCAGCTGTTCATCGAGAACGGGTCTGTCGTGGTGCGCCCGTGGACCTCGAACCGTCACGGACGTTCGGCCTTCCACGGTTCCGCGCTGCCGCCTCGGTCAGTGCGGTATGCGGTAATAGCGGATGCTCGATTACGACTGTGTCTGAGAGTTGGGCCAGTCGATCAGCCCAGATATCGTGGCCAAGTGGGGCATCCTGGTTCGCAGTACTACAACCCAGATCTGACGCCGAACGAGATAGACACACTGCTCCGCACCAACTACCTGCTCCTCCAGGTCAGCCAGGCAGCGCTGGGCCTCATCAGCAGTGAAATCGTCGGCATGGCCGTCGAACCGCGTCCCGGTGCGGTAGTGATCCACGTGGCGGCCAGGCGGGAAACACCGGCGTTAGCAGAGGACCTCGACGACATCGTCGGCGATCTGGAGGCGTTTCTGTCCGGCGGCCCCGAGCAAAACACGGTCATCATCACTGAAGTGCACCTCGGCTGGCCCGATGCTACGTGGACTGGCGGCTCGTACGCACCGTTCTACATCGCCAAACCCGACGGCGACTGATGTCGTTGAGCGCTCCCGCCGGGACATGCCGCAGATGCCAACGGATAGGGTTCGCCCGCCCGCCCGGCCGTCTCGAGCCGCCTGAATCCGAGGCAGCGTCGATCGGTAGCGACCGACAGGGGATCGTCGAGATCAATCTCGCGCAAACGGACCTGGGAGAGCAGAAATATCCTCGACAGCAGATCGACCGGAGCGAGCACGATTGGGTTCATGCGTGGACTGCTGAGCGGACCTTCCACCTGGCCTGTGGTCCGCGCAACCTGACCGAGGCACTCGCCCTGTTTCGCGTCTGGGTATCGGCGCGAGACTGAACAGCGGGAACGGCGTCGGTACCGATGTGCCGCAACGAGTTACGCCTCGGATAGAGGCATCGGCGCGTACGGGGTGGGGAAGGCGTGGTTGTCGTCTACCTGTACGGGCCTGCCCAGCTGGGGGAACGCCCGCTGGCCGCAGTCGGCGCGTTCGCAGACCTTGCAGCCCGCGCCGATCGGGACCGCCGAGCGGGGATCGTCGATCGGCAGGCTGTGGGAGTAGACCAGTTTGTGGGCGTAGGCCAGGTCGCAGCCCAGGCCGATCGCGAACTCCCTTTTGGGGGAGAGATATCCGGGGGTGTTCTCATCGGTCGTGCGGGCCAGCCACAGGTAATTGCGGCCGTCGGGCATCTGGGCGATCTGGGTGCGGATCCGGCCGGGGGTCGAGAACGCCTCGTGTACCACCCACAGGGGGCAGCTGCCGCCTACCCGGGAGAAGTGGAAAGCTGTGGCGGACTGGCGTTTCGAGATATTGCCCGCCCTGTCGGTGCGGACGAAGAAGAACGGCACGCCGCGCTCGCCCGGGCGCTGCAGAGTTGAGAGGCGATGGCAGACGGTCTCGAAACCGACCTCGAATTTCGAGGACAGTAACTCGATGTCGTAGCGCAGGGATTCCGCCGCATCGCGGAATTGCCGGTACGGCAGGATCAAGGCCCCGGCGAAGTAGTTCGCCAAACCGATCCGCAGGACGCCCTGTGAGCGTTCGGGGACCGACTCCGCCGCGTCGATGAGGGCGGACATCGTCGCGGATTGGGTGAGAAACGCCAGCTGCGTTGCCAATTGGAAGGCGCGCTGGCCGGGGGAGAGCCGGCGGGCCAGTACCAGCAGGCGATCGTTCGGGTCGTAACTGCGCTTGGGGCCGGGCGCGTCCGGATCGTCCGTGCGGATCATGACCGCGACTCCGTGCTGTTCCCGCAGAATTCGCGTCAGCTGCAGATCCAGCCCGCCGATCGTCAAACCGTTGCGCGCGAACAGCTCTTCGGCGGCCGCGTCGAGTTCGGGTATGTGATTGCGCCGGTCGTAGAAGTAATCGCGGACATCCTCGTAGGGCCGCGACACCGTGGGATCGGTTGTCCCGCCGTCCATTCCGGCCGACATGCGCTCGATCTGCTCGGTCGCGCCGCGCAGCCGGCGATGCAGCCCGACCAGCATGTGCGCGGCCGCGGGAACGCGGGCCACCAGGTCGTCGATCTCCGCCGTGGTGATTCCCGGACCGTCCGCGCCCTCGAGGCCCAGCGTCATCCCGGAGTCGTCGGCGAACACATCGTGCAGCGCGGCGATCAGCCGGGCGTCGGTGTCGGCCGCGAAGAACCCCATGTCCAGATCGAAGGTGGAATTGAGCCGCAGCAGCACCGGGACGGTCAGTGGGCGCTGGTCGTGCTCGAGCTGATTGATGTAGCTGACCGATAGCCCCAAGGTCTTGGCCATGGCGGACTGCGACAGGCCGCGCTGCTCTCGCAACGTGCGCAACCGCCCGCCCGCATACATCTTCTGCATACGGCCAATCTAGCAACTCCCACTTTTACAACTTTCACAGTTTCACAGCCTCGCTTCCGCAAAAATCGGCATTTGCGGGGTATTTCCGGCCTCTACGGCGCTGTGTAGCGTGCGAAAGGTACCGATGAACTCGATCCGAATCCGTGTCCAGGAGGTCCCGGCCCGTGAAGAACCATCTCGTCCGCACCCACCGCTCCGCGGAAGTCTTCCCGCGTGAGGAGCACCTGGCCTGGCGTATCGCCGAGGTCGCCGCGGATGCCGTGGAGGTTGCTCCGGAGACCGAGGAGATGATCGTCAACCGGATCATCGACAATGCCGCCGTGGCCGCCGCCTCGGTCACCCGCCGCCCGGTCGCCAACGCCCGCGCCCAGGCGCAACGCCACGCCTACACCCCCGGCGCGACCGTCTTCGGCATCGAGGGCACCTTCTCCCCGGAGTGGGCCGCCTGGGCCAACGGCGTCGCGGTCCGCGAACTCGACTTCCACGACACCTTCCTGGCCGCGGAGTACTCGCACCCGGGCGACAACATCCCCTCGATCCTGGCCGTCGCGCAGCACACCGGCCGTAGCGGCCGCGACCTGATCCGCGGTCTGGCAACGGGTTACGAGATCCAGGTCGACCTGGTCAAGGGAATCTGCCTGCACGAGCACAAGATCGACCATGTCGCGCACCTCGGCCCCTCGGCCGCCGCCGGCATCGGCACCCTGCTCGGCCTGGACACCGAGACCATCTACCAGGCCGTCGGCCAGGCGCTGCACACCACCACCGCCACCCGCCAGTCCCGCAAGGGCGAGATCTCCAGCTGGAAGGCGTACGCCCCCGCCTTCGCAGGGAAGATGGCCGTGGAGGCCGTGGACCGCGCGCTGCGCGGCGAGGGCGCGCCCTCGCCCATCTGGGAGGGCGAGGACGGCGTCATCGCGTGGCTGCTCGGCGGCCCGAACAAGGAATACACGGTGCCGCTGCCCGGCCCGGGTGAGGCCAAGCGCGGCATCCTGGACACCTACACCAAGGAGCACTCGGCCGAGTACCAGTCGCAGGCCCCGATCGACCTGGCGTTCCGCCTGCGTGAGCGGATCGGCGACCTGAGCCAGATCGCCTCGATCGTGCTGCACACCAGCCACCACACCCACTACGTGATCGGCACCGGCTCCAACGACCCGCAGAAGTTCGACCCCAAGGCTTCTCGCGAGACCCTCGACCACTCGATCATGTACATCTTCGCGGTCGCGCTGCAGGACGGCGAGTGGCACCACGAGCGCTCCTACGCCCCCGAGCGCGCGCAGCGGCCCGACACCGTCGAGCTGTGGAACAAGATCTCCACCGCCGAGGACGCGGAGTGGACCCGCCGCTACCACTCGATCGACCCGAACGAGAAGGCCTTCGGCGCGCGCGCCGAGGTGACCCTCAAGAGCGGCGAGGTCATCGTCGACGAGCTGGCCGTCGCCGACGCCCATCCGCTGGGCGCGCGGCCCTTCGCCCGCGACCAGTACATCGCCAAGTTCCGCACCCTCGCCGAAGGTGTTGTGGAGCCCGCAGAGCAGGACCGCTTCCTCGAAGTGGTCCAGCGCGCGGGCGAGCTGTCTGCCGCAGAGCTCTCCGAGCTGAACTTCGTCGTCTCGGCAGACGTGCTCGCCCGCGCGCCCCAGTCCCCGAAGGGTCTCTTCTGATGACCGGCCTCCTCGCCGCCACCACCTCCGCCGCCGACAAGCGCGCGGCCTTCAAGGCCGGACTGACCTCGGGACGCATCCAGCGCTTCCCCGGTGCCTTCAATCCGTTGGTGGCCAAGCTGATTCAAGAGATCGGCTTCGAAGGCGTCTACGTCTCGGGCGCCGTACTCTCGGCCGACCTGGGACTGCCCGACATCGGCCTCACCACCCTCACCGAGGTCGCCGGGCGCGGACAGCAGATCGCCCGCGTCACCGATCTGCCGGTGCTCATCGACGCCGACACCGGCTTCGGTGAGCCCATGAGCGCGGCCCGCACGGTCACCGTCATGGAAGACGCCGGAATCGCGGGACTGCACCTGGAGGATCAGGTCAATCCCAAGCGCTGCGGTCATCTCGACGGCAAGGCCGTGGTCCCGACCGAGGACATGGTCCGGCGGTTGAGCGCGGCCGTCGCCGCGCGCCGGGATCCGAACTTCGTGATCTGCGCGCGCACCGACGCCGCGGGGATCGAGGGCATCGACGCGGCGATCGACCGGGCCAAGGCGTACGCCGACGCCGGTGCGGACCTCATCTTCACCGAGGCGCTGCACACCCCGGCGGAATTCGAGAAGTTCCGGTCCGCGGTCTCGATTCCCCTGCTGGCCAACATGACCGAGTTCGGCAAGTCCGAATTGCTCGCGGCCGAGGTACTCGAGTCGATCGGTTACAACGCGGTCATCTACCCGGTCACCACACTTCGCCTGGCCATGTTCGCGGCCGAGGCGGGACTGCGTGAAATTTATGCGCAGGGAACACAAGCGGGGCTCCTGGACAAGATGCAGCATCGCAGCCGTCTATACGAGCTCCTGCAGTACGAGCGTTACAACGAATTCGACACGGATATCTTCAATTTCACTCTGGGAAGGAACCAGTGATGACGGAGACCGCGATTCCGACCATCTACAAGGGTCTCGCCGGCGTCGTCGTCGACACCACCTCGGTCTCCAAGGTGGTGCCGGAAACCAACTCGCTGACCTACCGCGGCTACGCGGTGCAGGATCTGGCGGCCAACTGCAGTTTCGAACAGGTCGCCTACCTGCTGTGGTACGGCGAACTGCCCAATGACACCCAGCTGTCGCAGTTCCTGCAGCAGGAACGGGCATCCCGGCGGGTGGACCGCTCGCTGCTGTCGCTCGTCGCCAAGATGCCCGACAACTGCCACCCGATGGACGTGGTTCGCACCGCCATCAGCTGGCTCGGTGCGGAAGACCCCGACGAGTGGGACAACTCGCCGAAGGCCAACCGCGCCAAGGCTCTTCGCATGATGGCCGTGCTGCCCACCATCGTGGCCGCCGACCATCGCAAGCGGCACGGACTCGAGCCCATCGCGCCGCACTCGCACCTGGGCTTCGCGGAGAACTTCCTGAACATGTGCTTCGGGAAGGTGCCCGCGCCCGAGCTGGTCAAGGCGTTCGAGGTCTCGCTGATCCTCTACGCCGAGCACAGCTTCAACGCCTCCACCTTCGCCGCCCGGGTGGTCACCTCCACCCTGTCGGACATCTACAGCGCGGTCACCGCCGCCATCGGAGCGCTCAAGGGCCCGCTGCACGGCGGCGCCAACGAGGCGGTCATGCACGACATGATCGAGATCGGCGATCCGGCCCTGGCCGAGGAGTGGATGCGGAACAAGCTGGCCAAGAAGGAAAAGGTCATGGGCTTCGGCCACCGGGTCTACAAGAACGGTGATTCGCGGGTTCCGACCATGAAGCAGGCCTTCCTGGACGTCGCCGCCGTCACCGACGGTGCGAAGTGGGTCGAGATGTACGAGATCCTCGAGAAGACCATGACCGAGGCCACCGGCATCAAGCCGAACCTCGACTTCCCCACGGGCCCGGCGTATTACCTGCTGGGCTTCGACATCGAGGTGTTCACGCCCATCTTCGTGATGAGTCGTATCACCGGCTGGACCGCGCACATCATCGAACAGGGTGAATCCAATGCGCTGATCCGTCCGCTGAGTGAATACGTCGGCGTGCCACAGCGTTCCGTCGTCGCCTGATATCGACGTCCGGAACCAGGACGGCCCGCGCACACCCGCGCGGGCCGTCCACCGTTTTTCCCTGCGACATAACGCATTCGAGATTCTCCGACTCATGAGGTAGATCCACGTATGTTCTCCAAAGTGCTGGTGGCCAATCGCGGCGAGATCGCCATTCGCGCGTTCCGGGCCGCGTACGAACTCGGCGCGAACACCGTCGCGGTCTTCCCGTACGAGGACCGCAATTCCCCGCACCGGCTCAAGGCCGACGAATCGTACGAGATCGGCGAGGTCGGGCACCCGGTTCGCGCGTACCTGTCGGTGGACGAGATCATCGCGGCGGCACAGCGTTCGGGAGCGGACGCGGTGTATCCCGGATACGGCTTCCTGTCGGAGAACCCCGCGCTGGCGGCCGCGTGCGCGGCGGCGGGGATCACCTTCATCGGGCCGTCGGCGGAGATCCTGGAATGGACCGGTAACAAGGCCACGGCCATCGCCGCGGCCAAGGCCGCCGGGCTGCCGGTGCTCGCCTCGTGCCCGCCGTCCGCCGATGTGGACGAGCTCGTGCGGGCCTCGGAGTCGATGGATTTCCCGGTCTTCGTCAAGGCCGTGGCCGGCGGCGGTGGGCGCGGTATGCGCCGGGTCAATGATCCCGCGCTGCTGCGTGAGTCGATCGAGGCGGCCGCGCGCGAGGCGGAGTCGGCGTTCGGTGATCCCACCGTGTTCCTGGAGCAGGCGGTGATCAATCCTCGCCATATCGAGGTGCAGATCCTGGCCGATACGCACGGCAACGTCATTCACCTCTACGAGCGCGATTGCTCGCTGCAGCGCCGCCATCAGAAGGTGATCGAGCTCGCCCCGGCCCCGAACCTGGATCCCGAACTGCGGGACAAGATCTGTGCGGACGCGGTCGCGTTCGCGAAGCAGATCGGGTACAGCTGCGCGGGCACGGTGGAGTTCCTGCTCGATGAGCGTGGGAACCATGTGTTCATCGAGATGAATCCGCGTATTCAGGTGGAGCACACGGTGACCGAGGAGATCACCGATGTGGATCTGGTGCAGTCGCAGAT